>DATCGH010000565.1:0-3485 GCA_036509055.1 Caldimonas sp. | reverse complement strand
ATGTAGAGCGCCAGCACCGCGTTGAGGAACACCGCGAGGAAGCCCAGCAGCAGCGACCCGGCCACGAAGAAGAAGGCGCGCCGCGCGAGCACGGCGGGGCGTAGCTTCCCGCGGCGCGGCACGCTCAGACGTCCAGCAGCAGCCGCGCCGGGTCCTCGAGCGCTTCCTTCATCGCCACCAGCGCGAGCACCGCCTCGCGCCCGTCGATGATGCGGTGGTCGTACGAGAGCGCCAGGTAGTTCATCGGCCGCACCACGACCTGCCCGTTCTCCACCACCGCGCGGTCCTTGGTCGCGTGCACGCCCAGGATCGCGCTCTGCGGGGGATTGATGATCGGTGTCGAGAGCATCGAGCCGAAGACGCCGCCGTTGGAGATCGAGAACGTGCCGCCGGTGAGGTCGTCGAGCGAGAGCTTGCCGTCGGCGGCTTTCTTGCCGAACTCGGCGATCTTCTTCTCGATGTCGGCGAAGCTCATCTGGTCGGCGTTGCGCAGGATCGGGACGACGAGGCCGCGCGGCGAGCCGACGGCGATGCCGATGTCGAAGTAGCCGTGATAGACGATGTCGTTGCCGTCGACCGAGGCGTTGATCACCGGGTACTTCTTCAGCGCCGCCACCGCCGCCTTGACGAAGAAGCTCATGAAGCCGATCTTGACGCCGTGCTCCTTCTCGAACTTCTCCTGGAAGCGCTTCCTCATCTCGATCACCGGCGCCATGTTCACTTCGTTGAACGTGGTCAGGATCGCGTTGCTCGACTGCGATTGGAGCAGCCGCTCGGCCACCCGGGCGCGCAGCCGGCTCATCGGCACGCGTTGCTCGGCCCGGTCGCCGTAGCTGGCGCTCGTCTGCGCGGGCACGGCCGGCAGGGGCACGGCGGTCGGCCCGGCAGCGGGCCGCGCCGCCGGGGCGGCAGCGGGTCGTGGCGCCGGCGCCGGCGGCATCTCCGCGGCCGGTTTGGCGGCGCCGCTCTCCACCGCCTCGAGGACATCGCCCTTGGTCACCCGGCCGCCGCGGCCCGTGCCCTGGACCGAGCCGACCGGCAGGTCGAGCTCGGCCATCAGTTTGGCCGCGGCCGGCATCGCGACCTCGCTCTTGGTCTCGGCCAGCGCCGCCACCTCGGGCCGGATACCGGGCTTCTCGCCGGGCGCGGGCTGTGCCGGCGGCACGCTCTTGATCTGCATCGCTCCGGAGACCGCTTCCTGCCCCTCGGTGTCGATCTTGGCGATGACTTCCTCGGCGATGCAGCTGTCGCCGTCGTTCTTCAGCACCTGGGCGAGCACGCCCGCCGCCGGGGCCGGGACCTCGAGCACAACCTTGTCGGTCTCGATCTCGATCAGGATCTCGTCCATCTCGACCGCCTGGCCGGGCTTCTTCTTCCACTGCAGAAGCGTCGCTTCCGCCACCGATTCCGACAGCTGCGGAACCTTGACTTCGATCAATGCCATTTCTTTGCCTTGTTATTTGGTCAGGACGAAGCCCTTGAGCTTGGCGAACGCCTGCTCGAGGAGCGCCTTCTGCTGCTCCTGGTGCAGGTGCGCATAGCCGACCGCCGGCGACGACGAAGGCGCGCGGCCCGCGTAGCCGAGGCGCTGGCCCTCGCCCATGTTCTCGTGGATGTAGTGCTGCACGAAGAACCAGGCGCCCTGGTTCTGCGGCTCGTCCTGGCACCAGACGACCTCGGCCAGGTTCGGGTACTTCCTGAGCTCGGCGGCAAACGCCTTGTGGGGGAACGGATAGAGCTGCTCGACCCGGATGACCGCGACGTCGGCGTTCTTGCGCTCGCCGCGAGCCCGCACCAGGTCGTAGTAGACCTTGCCCGAGCAGGCGATGACGCGCTTGACCCGCTCGGCGTTGACGTCGGCGCTCTGCTCGCCGATCACCGTCTTGAACTCGCCGCGGGTGAAGTCGGTGAGCGGCGAGCCCGCGTCCTTGGCGCGCAGCAGCGACTTCGGCGTCATGATGATCAGCGGCTTCCTGAACATGCGCACCATCTGCCGGCGCAGCACGTGGAAGATCTGGCTCGCCGAGGTCGGCTGCACCACCTGCATGTTGTTGTCGGCCGAGAGCTGCATGAAGCGCTCCAGCCGCGCCGACGAGTGCTCGGGGCCCTGGCCTTCGTAGCCGTGCGGCAGCATCAGGGTCAGGCCGTTGGCCCGGCCCCACTTCACCTCGCCCGAGGCGATGAACTGGTCGATCACGACCTGGGCGCCGTTGGCGAAGTCGCCGAACTGCGCCTCCCAGATCACCAGCGTGTTCGGCTCGGCGCTGGCGTAGCCGTACTCGAAGCCGAGCACCGCCTCCTCGGAGAGCAGCGAGTCGATGACGACGAAGGGTGCCTGGCCGTCGGCGACGTGCTGCAGCGGCGTGTAGGTGCCTTCGTCCCACTTCTCGCGGTTCTGGTCGTGCAGCACCGCGTGCCGGTGGGTGAAGGTGCCGCGCGCCGAGTCCTCGCCGGAGAGGCGCACCGCATAGCCGCTCGCGACCAGCGAGGCGAAGGCGAGGTGCTCGCCCATGCCCCAGTCGACCGGGGCCTCGCCCCGGCCCATGGCCGCCCGGTCGGCGAGCACCTTCTCGACCAGCGGATGGACCTTGAAGTTCGCCGGCACCGTGGTAATCCGCTCAGCCAGGCGCTTCAGCTCGGCGACCGGCAAGGCCGTGTCGGCGGCGTCGGTCCACTTGCGGTTGAGGAACGGCGTCCAGTCGACCGCGTACTTGCTCTTGTAGTTGGTGAGCACCGGGTCGTAGCTGCTCTTGCCGGCGTCGAGCGCGGCGCGGGTCGCCTTCACCATGGCGTCAGGGCCATCGGCCTGCAGCACCCCCTGGGCGACCAGCTTGTCGCCGTAGAGCCGGCGCGTGCCGGGGTGGGCCGCAATCTTCTTGTACATCAGCGGCTGCGTCATCGCCGGCGTGTCCTGCTCGTTGTGGCCGAGCTTGCGGAAGCAGACGATGTCGACCACCACGTCCTTGTTGAACTCCTGGCGATAGTCGAGCGCGAGCTGGCTGCACAAGGCCACTGCTTCAGGATCGTCGCCGTTGACGTGCAGCACCGGCGCTTCGATCATCTTGACGACGTCGGTGCAGTAGAGCGTGGAGCGGGAGTCGCGCGGGTCGGAGGTGGTGAAGCCGATCTGGTTGTTGATGACGACGTGGACCGTCCCGCCGGTGTAGTAGCCGCGGGTCTGGGCCAAGGCCAGCGTCTCCATCACCACGCCCTGGCCGGCGAAGGCGGCGTCGCCGTGGACGATGATCGGCAGGACGGTGTCGCCCTCGGTGTCGCCGCGGCGGTCGAGCCGGGCCTTGACCGAGCCTTCGACCACCGGGTTGACGATCTCGAGGTGCGAGGGGTTGAACGACAGGCTGAGGTGGACCGGGCCGCCGGGCGTCGTGATGTCGCTGGAGAAGCCCTGGTGGTACTTGACGTCGCCCGAGGGCAGGCTTTCGGGCGCGGTGTGGTCGAACTCGGCGAACAGGTTCTTGGGCATCTTG
>DATCGH010000564.1:0-6761 GCA_036509055.1 Caldimonas sp. | reverse complement strand
CAGCCCTTCCTGGCCGCGCCGCGTTGCTCGATCCGGGCCTGCGGCACACGGTCCGCAATCGACTGCAGCGGCAGCGAGGGCGTGGTCCACAGCACCGACTCCGGCGCACCCGACATGATCAACGCCAGCCTGGTGACGATGGCACGCAGTGCGGACACGTCGCCGACGCGCCAGTCACGCCTCGTCTGCGTCTCTTCGCAGCAGACCATGCCGTAGGCGCGGCCGTTGAGCATGAAGGCGGCGTCGAGCAGCGAGAGCACGTTGTTGGGCACCAGGTAGTTCTCGCGCATTGGCTGCAGCGCCGGGGCGGCGAGGGCATCGCTGGCGACATAGGTGCCGCGCTCGATCAGGGCATTGAAGTAGTCCCGATACTCGCTCTGGACGAGGCGCTTCTCGCTGAAGTCGAGCTCGCCGGCGGCCGTCTTGGCGGCGAAGCAGAGCAGGCTGAGGTGGCCCGGCTCGCCTTCGAACTTCCACATGCTCACCCGCTGGCAGCCGATGCGGGTCAGCACCACGTCCATCACCACCGAGCGGACGGCGAGGCGATCCATGCGCCCGGCGTAGAACTCCCCGAGATACTCCTGCAGCTGGCCCGCGTCCTGGTCTTGCGGCGTCATGCCCCGAGTATCCGCTGGCCGCGGATTTCGCGGCGCATGCCCTAGCGGATCACTTCGAGCGCGGTGAGGCGGATCGATGCCTTCAGCTCGTCCCAGCCGGCGTCCTTCGTCAGGTCGACGCCGCCGAAGATGCGGATCTTGCGGCTGCGCACCAGCAGGTACTGCACGCCGGCGACCAGCAGCAGCGTCAGACCGCGCAGCGCGGGCCGGCGCGCGAACTCCCCAGCCGCGAGCAGCCGGCTCGCCTCCTCGCCCCAGGCCTCGCGCTCGGACTCGAGGATGGCCGTCAGGTCGTTGCGCTCGACGATCTCGGCGGCGAGGATCTCGAGCGTCAGCGGCCGCTCGCGCAGGGCGTCGATGAAGTGTTCGAAGAAGCGCGCATAGCGCTCGGGCGCGTCCAGCCGATGAAAGGCCTTCGGGTCGGCGCCGAGCAGCTCGGCGACGCGCGGCCAGAACCGCCCGCTCGCTCCCCACTCGCGCAGCAGCTCGGGGAGGCCACCGAAATAACGGTAGATCAGCACCTTGTCGACGCCGGCCTCCTTGGCGATGGCGTTCACGCCGACGGCGCCGAAGCCGTCGCGGGCGAGGACGACGCCGACCGCGCCGAGGATGCGCGCCTTGGTCGCTTCGCGGTCGCGCGCCGGGCGCTCGGGAGCGACCGGTTTCGACGGCGCGCGGCGCAGCCGTGGCGGCGGGATTCGAGGGGCGGTGGCCATCGGCGGATTGTCTCCGGGCGATCGCGTCGACCCGGACGCGGCCCTAGCTGCGCACGATCGCCTCGACGCCGCGGCGCGGCGTGTGCTGCTGCGCCGGCGCGTAGCCGACACGGCAGAGCATCTGCACCGTTTCCTCCTCCGCCGGGCGACGGACGAGCAGCTCATGGACCCGGTCGTAGTGCGTCTTCATCTCCGGAAATTCCTGCACCGCCTGGCTCATCGGATGCACCTGCAGGCCGAGCTCGGTCGCCTTCAGCTGCAGCCGCATGTAGGCACGTCCGGCGCGGATCTCGGCGGCGCGGGTTCCGCCGGCCGGCCGCGGTGTCGACAGCCAGACGAAGCCCATGGCGCTGCGGCTGTGGCCCTCGAAGCGCGCCATCATCTGCCGATAGGCGGTGCTGCCTTCGGCCGGCGGCCGGCTGCGGTCGAAGGCGCCGACGGCATCGGCCAACCGCGGCAACGCCGAATTGAGGCTGATGCCGTCGCGATATCGGGCGATCTCGGTCGGGCCGACACGGGTCAGGCGGATGCTTTCCATCACCGTGCGCGGGGTCGACAGCTCGACCCGGGCCGCTTCCCAGCAGAGCGTGCGCAGCGTCTCGAGCCGGGCGGGCTCGACGGTCGCGCCGAAGCGCACTTGCGGGTCGGCCAGCGCGCCGCGCAGGCGCTCGAGCGTCTCTGCCGCGACCGGGCGCGTGGTGTCGTAGTCGACCTTGGCGGTATGCCTTCTCAGCAGCTGGTCGAACAGCGGATCGCGTCGGGGCGCGGCGGCCGCGGACCAGGTGATGCGGGCCACCGGCCGGTCGTCGACGGCGCGTGCCGCGAACTCGCCTTCGGGAAAGAGGGCGACGGCGGGTTCGAGGCCGTGCTGGCGCAGCGCCAAGACCAGCGCCTCGATGAACGTGCCCTGGCTGACGACGATCTGGCGGAACCAGGGATCGGTCTCGGGCAGCAGTCGGTCCCGATCGATGCGCAGGACGATCGCGTCGGCCTCGCGCAGATCGGCCAGCCACGGCTGGCGGTTGTGCGAGTTGGGCGCGAGGATGGCATGGCCGAGCGCCCAGCGGCGCAGGTCGGCCGCGCTGTCCGGGCCGCGCCAGGCGGCGACGGCCTCCTCGGGATAGTCCTCCGAGCAGGCGGCGAGGGGCGAGACCGCCGCGGCGGCGAGGAGACGGACGAAGGCGCGGCGGTCGAGATCGGCAGGCATCGCCGGCTCCATAAGTCACTATAGGGTGACAATATAGTCACCGTCAGGTGACAAGTCAAGCGCGAGGCCCCGGTTCCCTTTCGTGCCCTCGGCTTGGCTATGCTCCGACGCAAAACGCTCGCGAGAAAACACCATGTTGAGAGCCGACATCACCCCTGCGAGTTTTCAGGCGCGCCAGGCCGAGACCCTGCCGGGCCGATTCGGCCTGGTCGTCACCCGCCTCGAGGAACAGCGCCTCGATGCCGAGGTGGCGATCCAGCCGTGGATGCTGGCGCCCAACGGTTATCTGCATGCCGCCAGCGTGCTGCTGCTCGCCGATACCGCGGCGGGCTATGCCTGCATGGCGCACCTGCCCGAGGGCGCGAAGAACTTCACCACCATCGAGCTGAAGAGCAATTTCCTCGGCACCGTGCGTGAAGGGACGATGCGCACCGAATGCCGGGCCGAGCACCTCGGGCGGACCACCCAAATCTGGTCGGCGACGGTGTTCGGGCCGAACGATCGCAAGCTCGCCCTGTTCCGCTGCACCCAGCTGGTCCTGTGGTGACCCGATCCGCTCCGCCTCGCCCGCGCGGCGCTGCATCGCCGCCGCATGCAGCGGCCGCGCCGCTGTCCGAGCGCGAGCTCGAGACCCTGCAAGCCCTGCTCGACGCCGTGCCGGCGCCGCTCGAGCCGCTCGACGTCTCGGCGCTCGACGGCTTTCTCTGCGGCGTGCTGGTGCAGCCGGCGCGCGTCCCGCCTTCGCGCTGGCTCGCCCATGTGACCGACGCCGACGCACGGCCGCTGCCGCGCGGCTGGGACGCGGCGCCGCTGCAGGCGCTGGTGAAGCGCCGCCATGCCGAGCTCGAGGCGGCGATCGGCCGGCGCCGCTGGTTCGATCCCTGGGTGTTCGAGGTCGACGAAGCCGCGGATGCGGACCCGGTCCGTGCCGCTGTCTTCCCCTGGGTCGCCGGCGTCGCGACCGCCTTCGAGCTCTTCCCCGGGACGATGCAGCTCTCGCCGGAGGCAACGCTCGAGCCGCTGGCGCTGCTCTATCAGCATGTCGACGCCGACGATCTCGAAGAGGCCGACGAGCTCCTGGCCGAGATCGAATCGCTCGAGCCGCCGGCCGACCTGACCGAGGCGGTCGAGCAGCTGGTGCGGGCGATCCTGCTGCTCGCCGATGCCGCGGCCGGCGCCGACCGCTAGATCGTCAGCGGGTCGACGTCCACCGCCCAGCGCAGCAGCCGCTGCTCCGGCGCATTGCGCTCCTGGCGCAGGCTCGCGAGCAGCGGCAGCCAGGCGCGCAGCATCGCCTGAAGCGCCTGGCGCGAGGCCGACTCGACCAGCATCTGCATCCGCTCCACGTCCGCCACCCGGGCGATGCCGAGCGGCACCGGCGCGTAGACCATCACCTCCGCGCCCGCCCCGGCCGCCGGCGCGACTTCGGCGGCGGCGACGAGAAAGCCGCGCGCCGCCGCCACCGTCTTCGCCTCGGCGCGGAGCACGGCGAGGTGCGAATACGGCGGCAGCCCGGCCGAGGCGCGTTCCTTCAGCTGGGTGGCGGCGAACGCGGCGAAGTCGTGCTGGCGCAGCGCCGCATAGAGCGGATGCGCGGGGTGCCAGGTCTGCACCCACATTTCGCTCGGCGACGCCTGCGCCGCGTCGCGCCCGGCCCGGCCGGCCGCCTGCATCAACAGGGCGAACAGCCGCTCCGGCGCGCGGAAGTCGCTGCTGAAAAGCGAGCTGTCCGGGTTGACGGCGGCGACCAGGCCGATGCGGCGGAAGTCGTGGCCCTTGGCGATCATCTGCGTGCCGACCAGGACATCGACCTCGCCGGCGTGCACCGCGCCGAGCTGGGCCTCGAGCGCGCCCTTCTTGCGCGTGCTGTCGGCATCGATCCGGGCGATCCGCGCCCCCGGCAGCAGCGCTCCGATCTGCTCTTCCAGGCGCTCGGTGCCGCGGCCGATCGGCGCGATGTCCGGGTTGCCGCAATCGGGGCAGGCCCGCGGCACCGCGTCGGCCAGGCCGCAGTGGTGGCAGCGCAGCGTCCGGTCCTGCTTGTGGAAGACCCGCCAGGCGCTGCAGTGCGGGCAGGCGCTCTTCCAGCTGCACTCGCCGCAATGCAGCACCGGCGCATAGCCGCGGCGGTTGAGGAACACCAGGCTCTGCTCGCCGCGGGCGATCCGCGCCTCGATCGCGGCGACCAGCGGCGGGGCCAGCGCCGCCGGCGTGCCGCGCTGCTTCGGCAGGCGGCCCATGTCGAGCAGGCGGACGTCGGGCCATGCCGCATCGCCGATCCGCCCGGGCAGTCCGAGCCGCTCGTAGCGGCCGGCATCGGCGTTGTGCCAGCTCTCGAGCGAGGGCGTGGCCGAGCCGAGCACGACCAGGACGTTTTCGTTCCGGCCGCGCCAGACGGCCAGGTCGCGGGCCGAATAGCGCGCCCCTTCCTGCTGCTTGTACGAAGGGTCGTGCTCCTCGTCGACGACGACGAGGCCGAGCCGCGGCAACGGCACGAAGACCGCGAGCCGGGTGCCGAGGACGATGTCGGCGCGGCCGGTGTGCGCCATCAGCCAGTGGCGCAGGCGCGCCGCCGGCGTCAGGCCGCTGTGCAGGGCGACGATTCCGCGGCCGGGGAAGCGCTCGGCGAAGCGGGCCACCAGCTGCGGCGTCAGGTTGATCTCGGGCACCAGCACCAGCGCCTGGCGGCCGAGCGCCAGCGCCCGGGCCGCGGCGCGGAGATAGACCTCGGTCTTGCCGCTGCCGGTGGTGCCGTGCAGCAGCACCGTTCCCGGCTCGGCGGCGGCCATCGCCGCGGCGATGCGCTCGCCGGCTTCCGCCTGGGCCGGCGACAAAGGCGGCATCCACGGGTCGGCGGGCGCCGTTGCGGCCGCTTCGTCCCGCTTCAGGCGCTTGTCGAGGCGGACCAGGCGGTTGGCGATCGCGGCGTTGTCCAGCCGTCGCAGCTCGGTCGGCAGGACCGACAGCGCGATCTCACCCAGCCCGCGCTGGTAATACCCGGCCGCGAAGTCGACCAGCTCGCGCCACGGCAGCGGCAGCGGCGGCAAGGCGTCGCAGGCCCCAGTGATTTCCCTGATCTCCGTCGTCGGTCCTGGATCGCCCGCTACGTCGGACCAGATGATCCCAGCGACCTCTCGGCGACCGAGCGGAACGCGAACCAAGGTCCCGGGCGTGAGGGGGCGCTGACTTGCATAGCTGAGCGCGCCCTCGAGACCGGCATGTCGGGGCGTTTCGACGGCGACGGAAACGGTCTGCGCGACGCTCATCGACACGTCGGTCCGGGGCCTTCGGCGGCGTCGCCGCGAACTTCAACTACGCGCTCTAAGTTCATGATTCGGCGCCGCTTTTGAGATTTTCCACCGGAGCTGTGGGTAACTTTGTGGAGAAAGACCCCCGATGGCGCCGAAACGCTTGCTGCGTCTTGCTTTCCGACATCTTGCCCGCTTTCGCGGCAGGCAATTGAACCCAATGAAATCAATGACTTACGTGCGGCGCGGAATTTCGAAATGATGCGGCGCAACACCCGGGCGGAGATTTATGACGGATCAAAGTCATGGGGATAAGTCAAGCCCTGAGTGCTCACTCACCGCAGATTCGGCCCGTACCCGGCCGATGTGACTTTCGTCACGTTCCAGGCGCGGCGAGGTAGGGGCGGGAAAGCGCGTGAACGGCGTCGACGAGCACCGCCACATGCTCCGGCGGCGTGTGCTGGCTGATGCCGTGGCCGAGGTTGAACACGTGGCCGTTGGCGCCGCCATGAGGCGCGGCGTGAAAGCTGGCGAGGAGCGTCGAGACCTCGCTGCGGATCGCCTCCGGGCCGGCGAAGAGGACGTTCGGATCGAGGTTGCCTTGCAGGGCGACGCCGGCGCCGAGGCGGCGCCGGGCCGCGCCGAGGTCGACCGTCCAATCGACGCCGACGACGTCGGCGCCGAGCGCGCCGATCGCTTCCAGCCACGGGCCGCCGCCTTTGGTGAAGACGATCTGCGGCACGCGCCGGCCGTCGGCGTCGCGCTTGAGCTGCTTCAGCACCCGCTCGACATAGGCCAGGCTGAAGCGCTGGAACGCGCCGTCGGCGAGCACCCCGCCCCAGCTGTCGAAGACCATCACCGCCTGCGCGCCGGCGTCGATCTGCGCATTCAGGTACAGCGCCACGGCGTCGGCATTGATCGCCAGGATGCGGTGCATCAGGTCGGGCCGCGCATAGAGCATGGTCTTGACCAG
>DATCGH010000563.1:0-9265 GCA_036509055.1 Caldimonas sp. | reverse complement strand
AGGGCGGCGTTGCGCCGCTTGCCCGGGCGGCCAGCCCGGGCCGCGCGACGCGCCTTGCCCTGCGCCTCGGGCTACCCCGGCGCGAGCCTTCCCATAGCGCTAGCAGGTCCTAGCATGCGCCGCGATTTCATCAGCGCCGCGATGCTGGCGGCTGCCGCCTTGCTCGCCCTTCCCCTGGCCGCGCAGATTCCGCCCTCGCCCGCCGAGATCGCGGCCTACCGCGGCCTGCACGCCGCGGCGCAGCGCGGCGACCTGATGGACATCGAGCGCCTGGCCACGGCCCCCTCGGCGCTCGCCGCGCGCGACGCCTACGGCCGCACGCCCCTGCACATCGCCACCTACGCCCGCCAGCGCGAAGCGATCAAGGCGCTGCTCCGGGCCGGCGCCGACCCGGGCGCGCTCGACGCCGACCGCTACGACGCGGTGACGATCGCCGCCGTCGCCGACGACGAAGAGACGCTGCGCGTCCTCCTCGCCGGCGGCGCCAGCGCCAAGCTCGTCACCAGCCGCTACGACGGCACGGCGCTGATCGCCGCGGCGCACCTCGGCCACGACGGCGTGGTGCGGCAGCTGATCGCTGCCGGTGCGCCGCTCGACCACGTCAACAACCTGCACTGGACGGCGCTGATCGAGGCGGTGGTGCTCGGCGACGGCAAGGCGCGGCACCAGGCGGTGGTGGCGGCGCTGCTCGCCGCTGGCGCGAGCACGAAGCTGGCCGACCGCGACGGCAAGACGCCGCTGCAGCTGGCCAAGAGTCGTGGCTACGCCGAGATCGTGCAGATGCTGGAGCGGGCCGGCGCGAAGTAGCCGGAGGCGGGGCTCATTCGTCGCCGGCGTCCGACATGCTCCAGACATTGCGGCAGCGCTGGCACCTCACCTCCATTCGCTCCTGCTGCGGCTCGTCGGCCGCGAGGTCGAGCTTGCCGTAGGTCGCGCATTTCGGACAGACGGCCTCGCGGGCCGCCAGTTCCGCGCGCATCAGCAGGAAGAGGTAACGGCGCAGGGCCACCGCGCCGATGCTGGCACAGGCGAGCAGGAGGACGAAGCTGCCGATGCGGTCGGACATCGGCCCCTGCAGGCCGACGAGCTCCAGCGTGACCAGGGCGCCGATCCCGCACAGCAGCAGCATGACCAGGCTCAGATGGCTGCGCGTCAGCTCGCCCTGATACCACTTGCGAAAGCCCACCGTCCGGATGCCGTCGACCAGCCGCACCTTGCGTCTCCTTGGAGCCTCGGCACGATTGTCGTGATCGCCGCCCTTTCCTGCCGGCGCCGATCGGTTGACCCTTAGCGGCGCACTGGAGCGACCTTCCACCCCTCCGCGGTCTTCTCGAAGCCGGCGACATCGAGCACGCCCTTCCTCTCGCTCTCGGCCTCGAGGTAGGCATAGTCGCCCTTGATCTCCACCTTCTTGATCTGCTGGCGCCGCTGCTCGGGCGGCAGGCGCGCTTTCCGCTTCTCCGCCCGCATCTGCTCGAAGCCATGCCTGCCGTACGCCTTCAGCATCTCCTGGTTCTCCTTCACCTTCGACGGCGCGGCGTGTTTGGCGGCGGCGTCGAGGCCGCCGTCGATCAGCGCGTTCTCGTAGGCGATGAAGACGTCGGCCTGCGCCGAGTTCTGCGCCGCGGCACCGGTCAGCGTCTGCTTGGCGCTGCCCTGCGCCTTCGCCGCACCCGTGGCCCCCAGCAGGCCAGCGGTCATGGCCGAGGCCAGAAGGACGGCGAACCGGCGCCGGGCATCGAAAGGGGTACGCATGAGGCGGTTCCTTTCATGGGGAACGGCAATCACTGGGACGAGGTGACGGTCATCACCGCGTGGCTGAACTTGCCACGCAGCGACAGCAGCGGAAAGACGAACCGGTTCATGCCAAGCACGCTGCCGAGCTCCGAGGCGCGCGAAGTGTAGAGCGCGACGTCAGCCGGCCCGGCGGCAAACGCGGGGATCTGGGTCGACATCCGCATCCGCCCCGCGGCACTGGTGAACCACCAGTTGGCGAGGAAGGGAGACTCGCCCCCCGGCGGCGGATCGCCGACGCTGCCATGCAGGAAATGCGACACGTCGGCAACGCCGTGCACCTGGATGAAGAGCTCGAGCGAGGCGGCCGCCGGGTTCACCTCGTAGATCATCTTCGGGTCCAGTCGCGCCGGCAGGCCGAAGCGCCGCAGCCGCTCGGCGAGGCGCAGGCTGTCGGTCACGTAGAGCAGCGCGTAATTGTTGATGTCACCGGTGCCGTCGGGCGAGACGAGGTTGACGCCGATCTGCGAAACGGTGCCCCGCTCGGCCGGGCCGCCGCCGACCGAGACGCGCTCGCAGCGGGCGGCCCGCGCGACCAGCCCGGCGACGCCCGGACCGAAGCTCGCAGGGGTGTAGCCGGCAGGCACCAGGCCCTGGATCTGCACCGCGGGCAAGGACCCGAGGCCGGCGAATTCGCTGCAGTCGTCGAAGACCACGGTCAAGGGCGCCGGCGCCGGCTGGGCGGCGGCGCCGATCGCGACCGAGGCGGCTGCGATGAGCAAGACAAGGCGCGCGCCGCGAGCGAACCGGCGCGAAATCGAGAACAGGGACGTCTCCATGAGGGCTCCTGAAGAGTTCGATGTCAGCGCCGTACTTCGAACGGCGCGCGACGGAGGTCGACCGCCGGATTGCGGTCGAAGAAGTTCACCGGCTTCAGCTCGAACGACAGCTTTTCGCCGGAGAGCACGGGCCAGTCCTCGGCCTGCGTCACGTGGTGATGGCCGACCGTGAGCCAGAGGACGATGTCGCGATTGACCAGCGACTGGTTGTTGGCGACGTACTGCGGCAGTCCGGGCGCGCCGGGATTCTGGTTGGGCGTGTCGCCGGCCGCGTAGCGCTCGTCGGGATCGAAGGCCGTGATCCACAGGTTGTGAGCGATGAAGCCGGCCCGCTGGTAGTCGGCCTTGTCGAGCAGCGGCTCGACGCCGCTGTGCGAATGGACGAGGTAGCCGACCCGCTCGCCGAGCGCATTGCGGCGACTCTCGTTGACCACCTTCCACTGGTCGTGGCCATGGTCGAGCTGGCCTTGGGCCTCGCTCTCGATCGATCGATCGGCCACGGTCCAGACGCTCTTGCGCGGGCCGGCCGCCGGGCGCTGCTTCAGCTCGCCGAGAACGAAGGTGTTGTTCTGCCCGTCGATGTCGAGGTCGAGGCGGAAGTTGAAGTGGTGGCTGTGGAACGGCGCCACCAGCTCGGCCGCCACCGGCGCGCCGAAGCGCTGGGCGCTGCCGGCACGCTGTCCGCCGACGGCCTTGGGCGCGTCGATGCCGGTGAGGCCGATCTCCACCCGTATCCCGCCGCTCTGGGTGAAGATCCAATCGAGCAGGTAGTCGTAGTTGCCGAGCTGGGAGATGCTGCGCACCACCAGCTCGACCTCGGCACGGCCCTCGTAGGCGCCGTTGGCGAACTGCTCGTAGTGGCGCCACGCCGGGTTGCCGGTCAGCCGCTCGAACACGCCGATCACGTGCGAGAGCGGCAGCGGAATCACCGGCAGGGTCGGGTCGGGGATGGCCGCGGCGACCAGGCCGTCGAGCAGCACCGCGTTCTCGGGCACGTCGAGCCCGAGGGTCAGCGGCGAGGCGAGCAGGCCGAAGCCGAACTCGCCGGCATCCATGTAGGTGCGATAGAACCAGTTGGTGGTCGGGTCCTGGTAGGGAACGAAGATCTCGGCCAGCGAGGCCTGGTACATGACCTGGCGCCGGTCGTAGGTCACGAGCGACACCACCGGCCCCGAGCGGCGCTCGAAGCGGGCGTGGAAGCGCCACTTCTGCCACTCGATGAAGTTGCCGTCGATGCGGAAGTTGGTGCCGGCCGGCTGGCTGATGCGGATCGGCCGCAGCTCGGGCCGCAGGCCGTAGGCGGCGCCGATGCTCGCCTCGTCGAAGTTGTGCGTCGCCGCCGGGATCGGCACGACGCCGGTGTCGATGAGCTTGATGATGCGCCGCTCGTCGAGGTCGATGATCGCCTGCAGGCCCTCGATCGGCTTGGCGTAGAGGTTGATCTTCGCGCCTTCGGTGGAGTACATCTGCGCCTTGACGATCCGCCGCGACTCCTCGGGCAGGCCGAACGATCCCGGCGTCAGCGGCGTGACGAGCACCTGCTGCAGCTGGGTCGGCGTGCGGATGCCGCGCAGGGCCAGCGCGGCGAGGAAGGCCGGATCGTTGAACACGAACGCGAAGTCGCTCACCTCCTGGATCGTGAGGCCGAGCTGTCCGTCGCTGATGGGGATCAGCACCGGCGGGCTGAACGTGCCCAGGCTCAGGTTGACGATGCTCTTGAAGCTCTGCTTGTTCTGCCGGTAGAAGACCATCGCCGAGCGGCTGGGCGCGCTGCCGCGGCGAAAGGCGAGCACCTCGGCTTTCGGCGGCTCGCGCAGCTCGATGCTCTGGAAGATCGCGCCGGGCTGCGCCGCCCGACCCTGCAGCAGGATGTTCGCCGCGGCGAGGATCTCGTCGGCGGTGAGCGGGTCCATGGGGTGGGTCGCCGCCGCGGGCGCGGATTGGGCTGCCAGCACGAGCAGGCCGGCGCACAGCAGTCGTTTCAGAGATGTCGATCGCATGTCCTCTCCTTGCAAGTCCTGGGGTTTGCTCCGCGCCGCCGGCAATCGGCGGGCCGGCCCCTGCTTCGCAGCCCGGAGGTGCGTCAGCCGAGCGACTGCAACGCCTGCTGGAACACGGCGCTTGCCTGGGCGAGCAAGGCGGTCGCCTCCCCGGCCTTGGCGTTGCCGCCAGCTTGAGCTGGCTCAGAAGTCCCATCGCTCGGCCTCCTCTTGCTATTGCGCCAGCCGCAACGTTCCGCTCGAGATGCGGTAGTTGGCGCCGGCGCCCGAGGTCAGGTTGCAGCTCGAGGCACTGCAGGGCGCCGTGCCGAGCTGGTACTTGCCCTGGGCATTGGCGCCCTGGACGTTCGGCGCGAAGGTGTTGCCGACGGCACTGACCGTCACGCCGGCGGCGACGTTGACGTTCAGCCCGCTGGCCTGCGCGCTGCTGGTGTTGCCCTGGATCAGGTTGCTGCCCGGCGAGGCCGCCGTGCCGAGGTCGAACACCGAGGATGCGCTGCCCGCCATCGTCACGCCGGAGTTGTCGCTCGAGTTGGCGTTGCTGCCGGCAGTGCTCTTGTTGTCGACGATGATCATGCCGCGCAGCTTGAGCTGGTAGGTCTTCGCCGCCAGGCCCATCCAGACGCCGCCGTGGAACATGTTGCTGTTGGCCGCTGGATCGTTGGTCGCGTTCTCGCTGATCTCGCCGCCCGCCAGGTCGATGTTGCAGGCATCGCGGCAGACGATGCCGCCGTGGGTGTTGATGGCAACCGAGGTGTTGGTTCCGGTCCAGGTGAGAGACGAGGGCGACGAGCCGCTGTCGTTGACGAATACGCCGAGGTTGTTGCTCGTGAGCGAGCTGTTCGTCATCGACAGCGTCAGCCCCACGCCCGGCTGGGCGAAGGTGCCGACGGAGATGCCGGCCGAGCCGTGGGTGTAGGCGTTGTCGAAGCCGCTGATCACCGAGTTGACGAGCGTGACCTGCGGCGTGCCCTTGGCGGCGTGGATGCCGTAACCGGGACCGATATTGGCGTTGGCGTGCAGCAGCGTCCCGGTCAGGTTGACCTGCGTGGCATCGCCGTAGAGGAAGATGCCGCTCGATTCGACGTTGAGGACGACGCCGTTCAGGTCGAGCCGGCTCGAGCCGGTCATGTTGAACGCGCCGCGATTGAAGGCGCCGCTCACGCCGTCCGAGCCGCCGAGCGCGGCGCCGCCGAACACGCCGCCGTTGACCGTCAGCCAGGCGCTGTCGGCGAGCGTGGCGTAGATTGCGACGCCCTGGCCGGCCGGCGTCAGCTGGTCGGTGTAGTCGGCGATGTTGCCCGGCGTCATCGTCGCGTGCACCGTGCCCGACAGCGCCAGCACGGCGGGGAAGCCGCTGCCGGTGGCGGACGAGCCGACCGCCTTCACGCCGTCGATCGTCACGTTGCCCGCCGAGGCCGCGATCGAGCCGAAGTCGCCGAAGCCATTGCGGCGCAGCACGACGCCGACGACGGTGGCGTTCCCCTGCAGCACGATCCCCTGGCCAATCGCGGCAAGACCGGGCGTCAGGGCGCGCAGCGTCAGGCCCGCGGGGATCGCGATCGGCGCGGGCTGGGTCGTGCCGGTGTAGTCGCCGTTCATCAGCCACACCGTCTTGTTCGCCTGTGCCGTCGCCGCCGCTTGCGCGATCGAGCGGCAAGGATTGGCCTGCAAGCACGTCGTGTTGCCAGTGTCGACGCCGGTCGGGCTGGCATAGGTGTCACCCGCCGACGGCGTCGTGACCAGCACGTTGACCGGCGCGCTGACGGTGCTGTTGTTCTGCGCGTCGAACGCCTTCGCGGTGAAGGCGACGGTGCCGAGGTCGGCCGAGGTGAAGTTCACCGTCGTCTGGAACGGCGCCGCGTTGACCGTGGCGATCAGCGCCGCGCCGCGCCAGAACTCGACCTTGGTGACGCCGATGTTGTCGCTCGTCGTCGCCTGCAGCGTCGTCGAGCCGGGCACGAGCACGGTCGCCGGATTGGCGAGGACGCTCACGGTCGGCGGCGTCACGTCGGCTCCCACCGTCACGTTGACGACCGCGCTGGTCGTGCTGTTGTTCGCCGCGTCGAAGGCCTTCGCGGTGAAGGCGACGCTGCCGATGTCGGCCGGCGTGAAGCTCACCGCCTTCGTGTACGGTGCCGTGGTGTCGGTGCCGATCAAGGTCGCGCCGCGGTAGAACTCGACCTTGGTCACGCCGGCGAGGTCGTTGGCCGTCGCCGTGAGGGTCGTCGAGCCCGGAGCGGTGACGATGCTCGGAGCGGCCGCGAGCGAGACAGTGGGTGGCGTCACGTCGGCGCCGACGCCGACGCTCACCGTCGTCGTCTTCGTCAGGTTCAGCGGATTGGTGATCGTCAGCGTGAAGGTCGTGGGCTGCGTCACGTTGACGACGACGCTGCCGCTCTGCAGCACGGTGCCGACGCCGTTGTCGATGCTCGCCGTCGATGAGGAGTTGTACGGCGATTGCCAGGTCAGCGTGGCCAGGCCGCCCGGCAGTTGTACGCTCGAAGGCGTCGCCGTGAACGAGTTGATGGTGGTGGTCGAGGTGAAGCGATGGACCGTGATCCAACCCGGACTGGTCGAGCCGTTGCCTGCCTTGTCGAATGCTCGAACCCGGAACATCCGTGTGACCGGATCGCTCACCAGATACGACAGCTCGAACTCGCCGCTGTCGTACGTCGTCACCGGCGCCGCCGTGTTGAACAGCGCCTGCGGTGCCTGCCAGCGTTGCACGGCCTGGCGCTCGTCGAAGCCGCTGCCGCTGACGGTGGACGGGATCGACGTGTTCCCCATCTCCTCGAGGACGACGCCGCCGAGGCCGTTGGGGTCGGTGGCATGGATGCTCACGTGGATCGTCTGGCCGGGACCGACTTCGGGCACCGAGATCGACTCGCCGCCGTACGGGCCGGCGAGCGTGAACGTCGGCTTCGGCGGCAGCGTCTTGTCCCAGAACAGCGACAGCGTGCCGCTCGGCACCTGGGGTGCCGGGCAGATGAACTTGCCGCTCTTGATCGAGCAGGGGACGTTGCCGCGTGACCCGGAAGTGCCGAGCACCGGCGGTGCCGGTACTTCCTCGCGATGGCAGATGCGCGAAAGGCCGTTGGCCGCCGCCAGGTCGGCGAAGGCCGGGTCGTTCGTCACCTCGCGATAGTTCGCCGGGCAGGGGCCGAAGCCGAGCGGCACGATCAGGACATCGAGCGCCGGCGCGCATACCGAGTAGCCGCCCGGCGCCTCGTAGACCTTGACGCACGCGGGTGCCGGCGACTGCGGGCATTCGGTGCCCGGCACATGGATCATCCGCACCTCCTGAAGCGGGCTCAGCAGGCTGGAGGCATTGACCAGGCAGGTCGGCGGCGGCTCGTAGCCGGGTGGCAAGGCGAGAGCAAGCTTGCGATCGGGCCGCGCCGCGGCGGCGATCGCCGCCGCCGGTGACTCGATTGTGATCAGCACCTGGTCGGGAACCGGGATCGCCGACGCGGTATAGGTGTAGGTCGTCCCGGGGACGTAGCTCGGGTCGGCGGCCGTGGCCGCGTCGGGCGTGGCCGGCTCGATCGAGATCCCGACGGGCGCCTGCAGCGCGTTGTCGCCGACCGCGACCGTGACCTTGCCGTCGCTGGAAGCGACGCTGCTCGCCGTCGTGCCGAGCGTCTGCGCGGTCGGTGCCGGATCGCTGCCGCCCCCTCCGCCGCAGGCGGCGAGAGCGAGCGCCGCGGCGAGGGTCAGCGCCCTGACGGCGCGGGTCGTGTCGGATGCATTCATGTCGTCGTCTCCTCAGCGCAGGCCGCGCGGATTCCAATCGGGGGAACGGGAGAGCTCGGTCAGGAAGAGCACCAGGTCGACCGGGCGGTCGAAGCGGATCGGCGGGGCCGAGCCGGCCGCGCTGACCTCGGCCTGCCAGGGACGCTCGGGCGTCTGCGGCCAGACCGACAAGGCGAAGCGACGCTCGTTGGCGTCGTCTTGTCGGGGATCGGGATGCTCGTCCATGTGCAGCTCGTGTGAGCGCACTGTCCGCAGCGGGCGTTTCCGCGCCGTTCCCTGGGGTCGCCGGGTCGGCGCCGGCGCGGGAACGCCCTGGGGCGGCGACCTCAGGTCAGGAGATCGCGATGCTTGCGGATGAAGGCCGCCTGCAGCGGGGGCATGCTGCGCAGCGAGTCGGCGAGTGCCTGTGCCGTCGCCTGCATGCGCTGGCGCCACCCGGCGGCATCCCGCTTCCTTTCGCGGGATGCCGCGGCGCGCATCAGGTCGAGGGCGTGCAGCGGCGGCACACGGCCGGTGTCGATCAGGGCGACGGCTTCGGCGCGCAGGGCGGGGTCGTCGCGCTTGTCCAGCGCATTGGCCTCGAGCCGGACGGCCAGCGCTGCCGATTCGAGGGCGAGGCTGTAGCGCAGGCCGCGCACCGCTTCGCGCGCCGCGTCCGGGCGGCCGGCGGCGAGCTCGCAGCGGCCGACCAGTACCCGCGCCGCACCGACATGCGGATGCAGCAGACGATCGGCCAGCGGCGCCGCCAGGGCGCTGCGCAGCCGCGCCGCGGTGCCTTGCGGATTCTTCGTCAGCTCCGCGGCGGCGCGCAGGTTCTCCACCGGCAGCAGGACGCGACCCTGCGGCAGCGAGGCCGCCAGCGCCGCGGCCTCCTCGGCAAGGCGCGACGCTTCGCCGCTCGCGCCGATGTGGGCCAGGATGTCGGCGCACAGCAGT
>DATCGH010000562.1:0-2865 GCA_036509055.1 Caldimonas sp. | reverse complement strand
CTGTCGAAGGTCAACGACCTGCTGCACGACGATCTCGATCGTGCGCAGCTTTTCATGACGGCTTGTTGCATGACGTTCGATGCCACAACGGGCGAGCTGGCCTATGCCAACGCAGGCCATCCGGCCGCGCTTGTCCTGCGCGCCGGGCAGTCGCGGTGCATTCCGCTGCGCGCCGAAGGCGTCCTGCTCGGCATTCAGAAGGATGCCCGTTTCGACCAGGTCGTGCTGCGGATGAATGCGGGTGATGTCGTCGTCTTCTACACGGACGGCATCACGGAGGTGTGCAATGACGCGGGTGACTTCTTCGGCGTTCCTGGTCTGGAGGAGGCGATCGTGTCGAATGCGTATATGGAGCCTGAACCGCTGATCGACGCAGTATTGGCAGCGCTCGAACGATTCGCGGCCGGCCGCCCATTCGATGATGATTGCACGATCGTCGCCATGAAAGTGACCGGGTGAGTCCGACCGGAACCAATCCCGGCCGCAGGCCTGGGTCGCCGCCCACGGGGTGCCTACGGATGATGCGCAGTGACCCAGCGTCGACAGCAGCAGGCTGCGCCGCATACGCAGGCTCAGGCGCACCGTCCGAGGCCTGATCTCCTCGCGGGGACGCCGCCCGCCTTGGCGCCGCGCCGCCCGACGGGTTCATCCGTGCTCAGGCGCGAGGCGGCAAACGCTCGGGACCGAAGGTGCCGGTGAGCGCCTCGATCTTGAGGTCCTTCTCGATCGTGTCGTTCACGACCTTGCGCCGCGCCTTCATCGTTTCGAGCTCGCGGTTCTCCTTCTCGAGCTTCACCAGGCTCTTGTAGCCGGACTCGAGCTTTTCGAGCAGCTTCTTCTCGTCATCGGAGATCGCGTTCGGCGAGCGGCCCTTGAGCATGGCCGACATCTTCTTGGTGATCTCGAGCTGGGCGTCGCCGTACTGCTTGCCCGTCGCCTTGATCTTGGCGTCCAGCTTGTCGCGTTCGTCCTTGAGCCTGTCGTATTCCTTGTCGAGCTCGGCCGGGATCACGAACTCCTTGCCGTCGACGGTGATGGCCGCACCGAGGTTGCCCTTGACCTGAAGGTAGTGATAGCCCTTCTTCACCAGGCCGTCGTAGACGAGCTTGGCGAAGTTCATCGGCGTGTTTCCGGCGGCGGTGAAGCAGCCATCGAGGTAGACGATGCCGTGGTAAGTCTTGTCGAGCGTCTTCGCCACGAAGTCCGTGATATCGGTTGCAGACTTGCCGGCGAACTGACTCGCGCGCACCTTGCCCGAGCCGTGCTTTCCGATCGGCGTGCCATGGGCCAGGATGACGATCGGCTCGCTCGACGCTTTCGACAGGTCGGTGTCCTTGCGCGTGACGTCGGGTTGATGGCCCTTCGCATCCATCGCGTCGTCGGTCTCGCCGACGCGGCGCAGTGCCTTGTCGGCACCCAGCTTGCGATCCTTGGCGATGCTCTTCGAGGCGTCGTTGATCGTCTTGTCCTTCGGGTCGAGGTTGACGACGACACCCTTTCCGTCCTTCTTCGCCGCGGCGGCCTCGAACGCATCCTTCTCGACCTGATCGAGCTCGGCGCCGAGCTCTGCGAGAAAAGCCTTCGCCTTCGTCTTGACGACGCTGTCGACCTCCTTGCTGTACCGCGCGTAGATCTTCCGGAACTCGTTGACCGCCTTGAGCTTGTCGCCGCTCGGCCGTTCGGAATTCACGACTTTGGCGCACTTCTCGAGCGCGGGACCGAACTCGACGCCCTTGAGAGCGCCGTCGGGAATGTCGCGCTTCTTCTTCAGCTCGGTCCAGTCCTTGCGCGTCTTCATGGTTTGCTGGTCCTGCTGCGTTGAGGTGCCACGATGCTATCGCCTGGGCTCGTGCAAAGCGCGCGTCGGCCGCACGAGGGCGCACGCCGGTGCACGCGGTGCGCAATCGTGCGCACTGGCGCCCGCATCGCACGCGCGCGAGCGCTCGTCAGATCGCCGGCGGCTCGCCGTTAGGCCTGACCACGCCACCCGGCGGCGATCGGCACCAGACGCGGCTCGGCACCCCCTCCGTCGTCGGCAGGCGGCGGAGGGGCGGGCAGGAGCTGCAGCGCCTCGACCACGAAGTTCGCCGGGCGGGCGCGATCGAGCGCCTCGTGAACGCGAGCGATCTCGCACATGAGCACGTAGTCGGCGCCGCGCAGCAGTCCGCGCTCGTTGAGCACCTTGCACCGGTACTCGTCGACCGCCTCGTGGCGGGCAACGCTGAACGTCTCGTATAGCCAGGGGTGGCGGTCTTGCAGCTGGCTGACGTAGAGGCCGAGCGTGCCGTAAGCGCGATCGAGCGGTGCGCCCGTGAACGAGGCGAGGTAGCGGGCGCTGAGCGCCACCACGCCGATCACCAGCAGCGCGGTGCCGGCGATCCGCAGGAGCTGCGCAGCGGCGTTGCCGACCCGGGCGAGATACTCGGGCGCGGCGAACGCGCAACCGGCGAGAAGCAGAGCGGCGATGCCTAGCGGTATGGCGTCGCGCTGCCAGGCCGGCCGCGGCCGCGTCCGGCATCCGGCGAACTCGTTCTCCAGATGCGTCAGCTCGGCGTCGGTCAGGCCGGCGAGCTCACGGGCGCTCGCGATCTCGCTCTGCATGAGCGCGCGCTGCGCCCACTCGACCAGGCTTGATCCTGCGCCCGTGGGCAGGACATCGCGTCCCTCGGTCGGACGCGCTTCGAGCGGACGC
Organism: Caldimonas sp.; assembly: GCA_036509055.1. Classification (GTDB taxonomy): domain Bacteria; phylum Pseudomonadota; class Gammaproteobacteria; order Burkholderiales; family Burkholderiaceae_C; genus Schlegelella_A. The sequence goes on along the minus strand of DATCGH010000562.1, from coordinate 173 downwards.
TGGTCGCTGACGATGGGAACCTCGAGGCGATGGTGTGAGTCGGGGATGCGCCGGTCGGCACATCCGTCAGCGAAAGCTTGCCACGCCTGCCGCCGAACGACGTGTCGAGGCGTGAGCAAACGCGTGCGCATGACACGACGTCACGGGACTTTTCCACGAACCGATGGGTTTGC
>DATCGH010000561.1:0-9938 GCA_036509055.1 Caldimonas sp. | reverse complement strand
CGAAGCTCGGCGCCGTGGCGGATCTCGCTGGCGGCGGCGCGCGGGCCCTTGCCGTCGTCGCTGATGCCGCCGCCGTGGATCTCGACGTGCATGCCGAGCTTCAGGGCTTCGCGGCTCGAGCGGTTGCCGTCGTCGTCGGTCACGAGTGCGGCCGAGTCGTCGTAGCGCACGCCGTTGACGATGATCGAGCCGAAGCCGGAGATGTGGCCGGCGGTGAATGAGGTCGGCGCGACGCCGGTGCCGCCACTCGACGGCCCGGCGCTGCCGCCGCCGCCGCAGCCGGCGAGCAGCAACGCCGCGGCGGCGAGCTGGATGAAGAGGTGACGGGCCCGGGCCGACCGGGAGGGATTCGAAGCAAGGCGCATGGGGCTCTCCTGAGCAGGCGGGCCGGAACTCGACCCCTGAACGCATAGTAAATGTGCTATTTGCACATTTGCAAGCGGAGTTACAAACGGAGACCCCTTCGACGGCCCGCGAGGCGGGCTGCTAGCCTTGGGCCGCGATGATCCGTTTGCGCGACCTGCCCCGCGACGCCCACTTCCGCCGCGGCGCGCGCGACATGCTGGCCTTCGGCCCGGGCCTCGCCGCGTGGGGCCTGGTGACCGGCGTGGCGATGACGCAGAGCGGCCTCGGCGTCGGCCTGTCGCTCCTGATGACCTTCACCGTCTACGCCGGCAGCGCCCAGCTCGCCTCGCTGCCGCTCATCGCCAGCGGGGCACCGATCTGGGTCATCTGGGCATCGGCCTTCTGCGTCAACCTGCGCTTCGTGATCTTCAGCTCGCAGTGGCGGATCCACCTCGGCCACTTGCCGCGCGGCCGGCGGGTAGTGCTCGGCTACCTGCTCGCCGACCTGAACCTGCTGGTGTTCCAGAGGCATTGGAAAGGCGAGGGCCACCAGGTCGGGCAGGCGCGCTATGCCGCCGGCGGCGCGGCCGCCGTCTGGACCGTCTGGCAGACGACCTCGGTCGCCGGCATCCTGCTGTCCTCGCTGGTGCCGCTCGAATGGGGTCTCGGCTTCGCCGGCACGCTGTCGATGCTGGGCATCGCCTACTCGCTGCTCAACGAGCGCACCGCCTGGGTCGCGGCGATCGTCTCCGCCGCCGCGGCGGTGGCGGCGTTCTCGCTGCCCTTGAAGCTGAACATCCTGGTCGCGATCGCCGCGGCGGTGGCGGCGACGCTGGTCATGGCCCAGGCCGGCAAGGCGGCGGAAGCGCTGCGCTCGAGGCACTGACGATGCTCGACACCCTGCCCGCCTGGGCCGTCACCGCGATCATCATCCTCGGCCTCGGCGCGGTGACCGCGATCTCGCGCAACGTCTTCCTCTGGTCGCGGCGCGAGCTGCGCGTCCCCGAGCCGCTGCAGCGGGCGCTGCAGATGGCGCCGCTGGCAGCGATCGTCGCCATCACCGCGCCGGAGATCTTCCTCGCCCACGGCCACCTGATCGAGACCTGGCGCGATGCGCGCCTGCTCTCGGCCGCGGTCGCGACCGCGGTCTACGCTTGGCGGCCGGGCGTGCTCGGGCCGCTGCTCGCCGGGCTGGCGGTGTACCTGCCGCTTCGGCTCGCCTGGGGCTGGTGAGCGCCCGGCTCCCCACCGCCGACATCCTCGGCACTTGCCGATAAGCTCGACCGATGACGTTTCGCCCGCTCGTCGCCGCGCTGCTTGCCGCGGTCTGCATGCTCGCGGGCGCCGACGACAGCGCGACCTGGGCGGCCCTGCGCCGCGACGGCGCCGTCGCCCTGGTGCGTCACGGCGAGGCGCCCGGCGTGGGCGATCCGCCCGGCTGGAAGCTCGACGACTGCGCCAGCCAGCGCAACCTCGACGACACCGGCCGCGCCCAGGCCCGCACTCTCGGCGAGCGGCTCAGGACCGAGCGCATTCCGGTTCGTCGGATCCTGGCATCGCCGTGGTGCCGGACCACCGAGACGGCGACGCTCCTCGGCGTCGGCGCGGTGCAGAGCGAGCCGACCTTCGCCAACGCCTTCGTCCTGAGCGACCGGCGCGCCGAGCTCGCCGCCGGGGCACGCGCCCTGATCGGCCGCTGGCGCGGGCCGGGAACGCTGCTGGTGGTGACGCACGGCGAGAACATCCGCGCCCTCACCGGCCGCACGCCGGCCACGGCCGAGCTGGTCGTGGTCTCGGTCGCTGCCGATGGCAGCCTGCGCGAACTCGGCGCCGTGCTCACGCCGCCGACACGCTGAGCCTCGCGCGGCCGCCGGCCGCCGCGCCCGCGCTCAGAGCGGCGTGATCTCGACCTTGCGGAACTTGATCGTGCCCCGGCCCCACTGCAGCGCGAACGGTCCGCTGGCGAGCTTGCCGTCCTCGACGTCGACCGTCTTCACGCCGTTCAGCACCAGGGTCAGGCGCTTGCCGCGGGCGGTGATCTCGTAGGTGTTCCACTTGCCGCCGGCCTTGGGCATGGGCGAGACCGCGGCGACCTTGACGATCGCGCCGGTGCCGTAGGTCGGGTCGGGCCGCTGGTCGAAGATGTTGGCCTCGTAGCAGGTTTCGTCGCCGATCACCGCCGGGTTCTGGCAGCGGATGAAGATGCCGCTGTTGGCGTCGTCGCTGGCCCAGAACTCGGCGCGGATGACGAAGTCGGTGTACGAGACCTTGGTGACGAGGTAGGCCGGGTCCTTGCCGCCCGCCGTCGCCTGGATCGCACCGTCGACGGCACTCCAGTTGGCATCGCCGACGCGGTTGAAGTTCTCGAGGCCGCGGGCGCCGTCGACCAGCACGGTCGAGCCGCTCATGCTGGCGCAGCCGGCCACGGCGGCGGCGAACGACAACGCCAGGAGGGCGCGGGGGGCGAAAGTCTTCTTCATCGTGTCTCCTCGAAGGGGTGGTCTTGCGTCGCGAATGCGAGCCGCATCTTCCGTCGGCCGGGTGGCATCGCGCAAGCTAGGTGAAGCCTGCCCCCGGGCGCGGCGAGCGCTCGGGTCAGCGATCGGCTTCGCCCCAGGTCGCGAGCACCTCGTAGCCGCCGCCGCGCGACTCGACCAGTGCAAAGGCGTTCGCGCGCCAGGGCAGCGCCGGCAGCACCGCCGGGGGCTGCGCCCGCGTGGCCTTGCGCGCCAGGGTCACATGCGCCTGGTACGGCCGCGGATCGATGGTCACGCCGAGGCCGGTGAGCGCGGCGCCGACACGGGCATGCAGCGCGAGCAAGGTCGGCTCGGCGGCAAGCAAGGCGACGGCGATGCCGCCGCGCCAGACATCGCTGCCTGCCAGATCGAGGTGCAAGGGTTCGATCGCCACTGTGCCGAGAGCTTCGCGCAAGGCCGCCTGGCGATCGCGCCGGAAGCTGCCGATGAAATGCAGCGTCGCATGCAGCTTGGCGTCGGCCACCGGCCGGGCGCCGGCCGGCCAGCGCCAGGCGTCGCGCAAGGCGACGAGGCGGGCGCGCACCGCAGCATCGGGCCAGAGCGCGGTGAAGAGGCGAACAGTGCCGGCGTGGGTCATGTCACGAGGGCCGGCACGGGTCGGGCGCGGGTCGTCGCCGCGGTGTCGGAGCGCGCCGCCGCCGTGGCGTCTCAGCTCGCGAACAGCTGGCGGTCCTTCATCTTCTGCGAGCCGACCACGTAGTAGGCCTCGAACCAGGCCGCCTTGCCGCTGATCGCCCGCGGTTTTCGGAGCGTCAGCGCCGCCTTCTTCGCCGGCGCCGTCATCCCGGTCGTGTCCTGCAAGGTGCTGCGGAAATGCAGGTGGTCGAACACGCGCAGCGCCTCGATCGCATAGGCGGTGGCGATCTTCGGGTCCTCGATCAGCAGCAGGTGGTCGCCGTTGCCGTTCTCGCCGCTCGGCGCGAGGTTGGACGAGCCGGTGAACACCTTGGCGGTCGGCAGGTTGAAGTCGGTGACCACGAACTTGTGGTGCACGTTGATGCCCTGGCCGCCGCTCCATTCCGACTTGAACGGCTCGGGCGCGTTCTTCGCCAGGAAGGCGAAGTCGACCAGGCCGATACTGCCGTCCGGCTTGATGATCTCCAGGCCGCCCGACTTGTCGGAGAGGCCGTAGCTGAAGATCGGCCGCTCGATCAGCCGGTCGAACGCCTCCTTGGTCGGTCCGGACTTGAGCTGGTTGAGGAAGGCCACCGCATAGAACACCGACGAGCTCGCCTGCTCGATCGCCCCGCGCACCGGGTTGAGCGGCAGCGCCGACGACGAATGCGGCGAGAAGCACACATGCACCGGCACGTTCGAGGCGTTGACCGGCGCGAGCTGCCACTTCTTCGCCAGCTCGAGCTGCTTGAAGCCGCCCGGGTTGAGGAACGACGCCTCGAACGCCTGGGCGTAGAGCGCGGCGATGCCGGCGTCGGCGAACACCAGGGCATTGTTCGATTGGATGTAGAGGCCGCGGAAGCTGAAGTTGGTGGAACCGGCCAGCACCTTGAAGGGCACGCCGGCGCGCCGGGCGATGAACACCTTGGCCGTCGGCAGGCTGAAATCGGTGACCACGAACTTGTGGTGCACGTTGATGCCCTGGCCACCGCTCCATTCCGACTTGAACGGCTCGGGCGCGTTCTTCGCCAGGAAGGCGAAGTCGACCAGGCCGACGCTGCCGTCCGGCTTGATGATCTCCAGGCCGCCCGACTTGTCGGAGAGGCCGTAGCTGAAGATCGGCCGCTCGATCAGCCGGTCGAACGCCTCCTTGGTCGGTCCGGACCTGAGCTGGTTGAGGAAGGCCACCGCATAGAACACCGACGAGCTCGCCTGCTCGATCGCCCCGCGCACCGGGTTGAGCGGCAGCGCCGACGACGAATGGGGCGAGAAGCACACATGCACCGGCACGTTCGAGGCGTTGACAGGCGCGAGCTGCCACTTCTTCGCCAGCTCGAGCTGCTTGAAGCCGCCCGGGTTGAGGAACGACGCCTCGAACGCCTGGGCGTAGAGCGCGGCGATGCCGGGGTCGGCGAACACGAGGGCATTGTTCGACTGGATGTAGAGGCCCCTGAAGCTGAAGTTGGTGGAGCCGGCCAGCACCTTGAAGGGCACGCCGGCGCGGCGGGCGATGAACACCTTGTGATGCTGCAGGCCGCTGAAGTGGGTGCGGCGCACATGATCGGCGCCCGCCGTCACCGCGAGCCGTGCCGCCGCCTCGCTCTCGCTGCTCTGGGCCGTGCCGTGCCCCGAGAGCACGCCGGTCTTCGACTTGGCGGTCGAGTCGTCGACGAGGATGCGCAGCCGCGGGCCAAGCTGCTCGAGGCGGGCGACGAGGTCGGGCTCGTTCAGGTCGTAGGCGAAGACGTCGAACGTGATCGTCGGGTCGGCCACCGCCTCGTCGAGCAGGCCGAAGATCAGATCCACCGCCTCGAAGCCCATCCAGCGATAGATGTCGCCGGGCCGCTTGGCGAAGGCCAGGCCGTCGTCGGCGCGCGAAGGGATGATGGTCTTGCCGATGGCGTCGATGTCCGCGTCTTTCGGGAACCGGTCGCGAAACGCCTGCGACGAGGCGAAGCCGCGGGTGAAGCCGACGTCGACGAAGCCGGCGTGGGTCACCGGGTCGAGCGAGATCGGCAGCGTGATCGAGGTGCCGCGCTTGAGCACGCCATCGCTCGGCATGTGCATCTTGGTGCCGCGGTAGCTGTAGAGGCCCTGCTTCGGCTCGAACGGGAAGTGGACCCAGCGGAACTTCTGGAACGGCGCTTTCTTGGACGAATACGAACGATCGCCGGTCACGGCCTTGGAGATCGGCTGGTCGTAGCTGAAGGCGAGGCGGTTGAGCAAGGGCGAGAAGCGCTTGGCCCCGGGCGCCTTGCACTCGATCGCGAAGCCGACCAGGTCGGGCTCGGGCGCATCGACGTCGAAGCCGATCAGGCACATGCGCTCGCCGCGCCAGAGCTTCATCCGGAAGTTGGGCTTGGCGGCGCTGGCGCTGAAATCGTCCATGGTCGGTGGCGTCAGGTCACCCGGGACGCGAACGCCGCGACGTCTCCGGGCTTCCTCAGCATCTTGTCGACTTCCGCGGCGTGCAGCTCTTCGGCGTGGATCATCTGCCGCGCGAACTCCTCGAGCGCGACCGAGGCGTCTGCCACCGCGTCGAGCAGCTCGCGGTAGACGCCGAGCGCACGCCGTTCGCTATCGAGCGACTCGCGCAGCATCGCGCCGATGTCGGTCTGGTGCGAATCGAGAAGCGGACCGATCTCGAGCGACGGGTAGGCGCCCAGGGTCGTGATCCACTCGCCGACCTGCTGCGCATGAACGAGCGATTCGTCCGCCTGGGTGCGCAGCCACGAGACGATAGGAATGCGGCCGAAGCCGAAGACCATGAACGAATAGTGCGTGTACCTGACGACCCCGGCGAGCTCGGCCTCGAGCAGCCGGTTCAGGATAGCGACGACCTTCTCGGTTTCCAGCTGCCTCATCGCGCGCTCCTTCAAGGAAAAGGGACCGGATGCAGCTTACTGGCGGCGGCGGCGGCCGTCCATCGAACGACCGTTACCAACCTCGGCGGCGCGGAGTCTCAGTCTTCCCGGGCCACGAATCCGAGCGCCTGACGTGCCGTGCGCAGCAGGTGGCGCTCCTTGAAGCGGGCGGCGAACAGGCGGTTGACGGCGGCACGCAGGGCCCGGGCGGTGTCGTCGCCGACGCCGAGGGCGATCTCGTCGCGCGTCGCGGCCCAGGTCTTGAGGAGATGCACCGGGAAGATGTACTGCGCCAGGCCATGGTCGAGCACCCGGGCCGTGCACTCCGCGTCGAAGGCCTGCGCATCCGCCACCGCCCAGCGGCGCAATGCCGGCATCGCCGGGTCGTCGGCCGTCAGGTAGGGCGTGTTGCGGCCGGCGAAGAGGGCCATCTGCAGCAACCCCTCGGGCCAAAGCGCCGGCTCGCGCGTGCACTGCAGCCGGACCGCATGGCCGAAGGTGAGCGCATGGCTGAAGTCGAGCCAGTTGACGTTCTCCGCCAGCGGGTTGTCGACGCGATGCGCGACCCGCTCGTCGAAGCGCAGCAGGTGCAGTGCCGCGGCGTGGAGCAGCACCCGGTGCAGCTGCAGCGGCGAGGCCTGGGCGGCGGCGGCGACGGTCGCCGCCAGCGTGTCGCGCACGCTGCGGCCGACGAAGGTCGCGGCGTCGAGGCCGTCGTGGTCACGCGCCCCCTCGCCGCCGACGGCTCGTGGCCACTGCGCCAGCGCCGCGGCGTAGTGGCGGAAGTCGGGCAGCAGGTCTTCGCGGGTCGCGTAGACCAGCATCCGCAGCCAGCCGAGCAGCAGCGGCGCCTCGACGGCAGGGCCGAGCCGCGCCGAGAGGCCGCGCAGGTGCGACAGGTAGATCAGCGCATGGCCGAAGTCGTTGTAGTGCGCCAGGGCGGCAGCGGCGAGCGTCGGCTCGAGCTCGGCGAAGCGGCGGCCTTCGTCCAGGGCGCCGAGGAGCAGCGACGCCGCGTCGGCTTCGTCCTGAGCCTCGACCGCGACGAGGAACGCCGGCGCGTTCCAGCGCGCCGGGGGCGGCGTGCGGGCGAACGGAAACGCCGGCTCGCGCAGCGTGTCGTAGGCGAGGTGCGACAGCGCCTCGGCAGCGCAGGCCAGCCGCTCGGTCGGATCGTCGAGGGTGTCGCGCAGGCGCAGCCACACTTCGCTGCCGGCCCAGGCGTGGGTCATGCCGTAACGCAGGCGCTCGTGGCTGCGCTCGATGGCGCGCACCACCGCGACCTCCGGCGCCGCGCCGGCGCGCTCGAGGCGGGCCAGCTCGCGGGCGATGCGCGGCGCGTCGTGGTCCCCCATCGCGTCGTCGAGCTGGGCGAGCGCCTGCTGCACCCGCGCCTCGGCCGGGGCGTCGCGGACATCGACCCAGACGACGCCGGCGGCGTCGACCTTCACCGGATAGACGCGCAGGCTGTCGCCACCGTAGTGGTTGGCACCGGTGCGGAGGTCGAACTTCCAGTTGTGCCAGTGGCAGGTGAGAACGCAGGTCTCGGCGTCGAGCGCGCCTTCGACCAGCGGATAGCCTTCGTGCGGGCAGCGGTTGTTGCAGGCATGGACGGTGCCGTCCCGGAGGAACAGCGCCAGCAGCTTGGCGCCGAGCTTGACGGTGGCACGACCCGATGCGCGCAGGCGCTCGAGATCGATCGCCCGGGTCCAGGCTAGCTCGCCTTCGGCGGAGGGAGAAGCGGCCATGGAATCCGGCGCGGCTGGGTGGCAGGCTCAGAGCTTGTCGTACTTCTTGCTGCTGCCGCGGGCGCTCTCGACCGGGTACTTCGATGCGTTGACCTGCAGCTTGGCGCGGGCGGTCGCGACCGGATCGATGCCCAGCGCGTCGGCCAGCTGGATCAGGTACAGCAGGACATCGGCAATCTCGGCACCGACGATTTCCCGCTGCTCCGGCGCGAGCTCGCGGCTCTGCGCGTCCGTCATCCACTGGAAGTGCTCGAGCAGCTCCCCGGCTTCGACGATGAGGGCCGACGCGAGATTCTTCGGCGAATGGAACTGCTTCCAGTCGCGGTCCTGCGCGAACCGGTCGAGCTCGCGAGCGAGGACTTGCAGGGAGTCGTTCATGGCGAGTGGGTGGCCGCAAGTATGACCGTCGCCGCCTAGATTTCACGACGGGCCGCCGCCGTCGCCGGATCCCCCGTGTTCGGCGTCCCCGCTCTCTCGATCAGCAGCACCTCCGCCCCCCCTTCCGCCACCGGGCAATGCTCCACGCCGCGCGGCACGACGTACAGCTGGCCCGGCCCGAGCGTCACGTCGCCCTCGCGCATGCGGATCGTCACGCTGCCCTTCAGGACCAGGAAGAAGTCGTCGGTGTCGTCGTGTTTGTGCCAGCTGAATTCGCCTTTCAGCTTGGCCACCATCAGGTCGTGGCCGTTGAATCGGCCCACGACGCGCGGTTGCCAGGGTTCGCTGAAGGTGGCGAGCTTCTCCGCGAGGTCGATGCGTGCAGGTGTGGTCATTGCGTTTGCCTCAGAGCCGCGTCCAGGCGCAGCAGGCTCGCCGCATAGCCCGGCGCCGTCGGCTCGTGCATGAAATACACGTGCGTCTCCTGCCAGCTCGTCGCCGCCAGTCGGCGAACCCAGTGCGCGAGGTCTTCCTCCGAGTAGTTCTCGAGGCGCAGCCGCAGGTACCCCCAGGGCGCGGTCTCGACCAGCGGCGGCGGCGCATTGTCTTCCCGCTCCGAGAGGCAAAGCACGGCGCCGGCGGCCTGGAGCGCGGCATACACGTCGTCGTCGAACCAGCTGTCGTTGCGAAACTCGAACACCGCCTGGTGGCCTTCGGGCAGCAACTGCAGGAACTCGCGGAGGCGGGACAGGTCCTTCTTGAGAAAGGGCGGCAGCTGAAAGAGCACCGGCCCGCGCTTGGCGCCCAGGGTGGCGAGATTCCTGTAGAGGTAGGCGGTCGAGTCGGCGGCGGCATCGGCCTTGAGGCGGGCATCGTGCGTGATGCGCCGCGAGGCCTTGATCGCGAAGCGGAAGGCCTCGGGCGTGGCTTCGACCCAGTGCGCCAGCACCGCGACCTTGGGCATCTGATAGAAGGTGTTGTTGATCTCCACCGAGGGCAGCCGCTCGGCGTACCAGGCGAGCATGGCCTCGGGCGCGATCTTCTCGGGGTAGAAGGTCCCCTTCCATTCCTTGAAGGCGTAGCCGCTCGCCCCTGCCCGGAGCCTCGACGTGTTCATGCTGACCTCCTGGCGCGCCGCTGCCGTCTGCGACCCGACTTTGCCATGGCGGCCCATGCCGGCGACCGAACAAGAAAAGCCCGCGACCATTGCTGGTGGCGGGCTCGGCTTCCGGACATCGATGGCCTGGGGCGCAGCGACGACGGTCTCTCGGCACGGGGTTACGGGTTCCCTGCTGTCCGCCCATCCGTGCGGCCGGTTGCGTGCGTCGAACGGATGCAAATCTACCGTCGACGGATGTCAGCGATGTGACGTCAAGGCCTCGATTCCCGGCTCTGTTCGACGGATCGCCACATCTCTCACGATGCCCGCGTCCCTCTGACCAAACGGCGCC
>DATCGH010000560.1:0-6249 GCA_036509055.1 Caldimonas sp. | reverse complement strand
GGGCAGGGCATGCGCACCATCGCGATGAGCTTCCTGCCCGACGTCAAGGTGCCCTGCGAGACCTGCCACGGCGAGCGCTTCAATGCCGAGACGCTGGCGGTGAGCTGGCGGGGAAAGAGCATCGGCGACGTGCTGAAGATGGAGGTCGACGAGGCGGTCGACTTCTTCGCCGCGATGCCGAACATCGCCCATCCGCTGCAGCTGCTCAAGGACGTGGGCCTCGGCTATCTGACGCTCGGCCAGCCCTCGCCGACGCTCTCCGGCGGCGAAGCGCAGCGGATCAAACTCGTGACCGAGCTTTCCAAGGTGCGCGACGACATCGGCCGGCGGGGCAACAAGGCGCCGCACACCTTCTACGTGCTCGACGAGCCGACGGTCGGCCTGCACATGGCCGATGTCGAGCGGCTGATCAAGGTGCTGCACCGCCTGGTCGACGGCGGGCACAGCGTCGTCGTCATCGAGCACGACCTCGATGTCATCGCCGAGGCCGACTGGGTGATCGACCTCGGGCCGGAAGGCGGTGCCGGCGGCGGCACGGTGGTCGCCGAGGCGACGCCGGAGGGCATCGTCGCCCATGTGGCGAGCCACACGGGCGTCGCGCTCAAGCCCGTGCTCGCGCGCAAGCCGCCGCTCGCGGCCCTGGAAGCGGCCTAGGCCCTGGGCTTCCGGGCCGCGCCCGCGGCCGGTGCGACCGGGGCCGTGGAGTCGCGCACGATCAGCTGCGGCAGCAGCATGCGCGTCACCGGCGGCTGGGCCGGCTCGCCCAGGAGCTCGAGCAGCATCTGCGCCGCCTGCCGGCCCATCTGCTCGACCGCGACGCGAACCGTGGTGAGCGGCGGATCGATCAGGTCCACCAGCGGCATGTCGTTGTGGCCGACGACCGAGATGTCGCCCGGGACGCGCAGGCCTCGGGCGCGCAGGGCGTCGAGCACGCCCATCGCGATCAGGTCGTTGGCCGCGAAGATCCCGGTCGAGGAGAACGATCGGTCGAGCAGCCGGGTCGCCGCCGCCAGGCCCGCCTCGCGGGTGAAGGCGCTCGCCTGGACGACCTGTGCCGTCAGCTTGTGCTTGCGGCACAGGGCGACGAAGGCCTCGCGGCGGCCTCGCCCCGTCGACGAGCCGGCAGGGCCGGCCACGTGCGCGATCCGCCGGTGCCCGAGCGCGAGCAGGTGATCCAGCACCAGGCGCACGCTCTCCTGATCGTCGTTCACCACGCAGGAAAAGCGACGGTCGCCGAAGCCGCGGTTGACCAGCACGGTGGGCAGCCGGTAGCGCTGCACCGTGTCGAGCAGCGAGTCGCCGATCTCCGCCGCCAGGATCAGGAGCCCGCTCACCTGGCGATGCGCGAGGGCCGCGACCAGGTCGGCGCGGGCGGCCGGCTGGTCCGTGGTGTGCGCCACCAGGCACATGAACCCCCGGCTGCGCAGCTCGACCTCGATCCCGGTGACCAGGGGACCGAACAAGGGGTTCCCCAGGTCGGGCACGAGCACGCCGACCAGCTTCGACTGCTTGGTGCGCAGCGATGCGGCGACCGCGTTCGGCAGGTAGCCCAGCTCGCTGGCCACGCGCTCGATGCGCTGCCGCGTCGCCTCGGACACCTTGCCGCCGATGCCGCGCAGCGCCCTCGACACCGACGCCGGATGGACGCCGGCCTCGCGGGCGATGTCGGCGATGGTGATCGCGCCGCCGCTTCCCGTCCCTGGCTTGACGCTCACCTTTCGCAAACGATTGCCTTTCTCCGGACCTGGTGGATCCCGCGGGGAAACCCTCGCGGGCCTTACCTGTGGCCGGATTGTCGACTACATTCAAGGCAATCGATTGCCTTGCTCGATGCCGGTGCACCTCTTCTTCCTCCGATCCTGGCTGCGAGCGATACCGGCGGTCGCCGCCGCCACCTTGTGCGCGACGAACCCGGTGGCCGCGCTCGCCCAGGAGGCGGAGCTCGTCGTCGTCAACGCGAAGGTGGCCACGCTCGACGGGCAGTCCCGCATCGTCCAGGGGCTCGCGGTGCGCGAGGGGCGGATCGCCGCCGTCGGCTCGAGCGCCGAAGTGCGCAAGCTCGCCGGGCCGCGCACCCGGGTCCTGGACGCCGGCGGCCGCACCCTGATTCCGGGACTGATCGATTCACACATGCATGCGGTGCGGGCGGCGCTGAGCTATTCGGTCGAGGTCAACTGGATCGACGCCCGCACCATCCCCGAGGCGATGGCACGGCTGCGCAGCGCCGCCGAACGCTCACGGCCGGGTGCCTGGCTGGTGGTCGCCGGCGGCTGGACCGAGCAGCAGTTCGAAGAGCGGCGTCGGCCGACGCCCCAGGAAGTGCTTGCGGCCGCGCCCGACCATCCGGTATGGATCCAGCTCTTCTACTCGGGCCTGCTGCTGACGCCGAAGGCGCGCGAGGCGCTGAACCTCCCGGCCGACGCGCTGCCGCCGAAGACCACGGCGCAGCTCGACGCGCAGGGCCACCCGACCGGCTGGCTGCAGAGCGAGATCGTCGGCCTCTCGGCGCTGTTCGACCGACTGCCCAAGCCGACGCTCGCCGACAACCTCGCCGGCACGCGGCAGTTCTTCGCCGAGCTCAACCGCCTGGGCATCACCGGGGTGATCGATCCCGGCGGCTTCAGCCTCGCTCCGCCCCAGTACGCGGCGCTGTTGCAGCTCTGGCGCGAGCGCGCCCTGACCGTGCGCGTCGCCTACAGCCTGTTCGCGCAGAACGCCGGCGCCGAGCTGGCCGACTACCGCAACCTGACGCAGCTCCTGCCGATGGGCTTCGGCGACGACATGCTCCGCTTCAACGGCATCGGCGAGCGGGTGACGCTCGCCATGTACAACAACTACGCTCCGGACGAAGCCACCCGGGACCGCTTCTACGAGGTGATCCGCTGGGCCGCCGGCCAGGGACTGGCGGTTACCCTCCACTGGGCCGAGGGCGGCTCGGTGCCGGTGCTGCTCGACCTCTACGAGCGGCTCAACCGCGAAATCCCGATCACACGCCTGCGCTGGTCGATCGCCCACCTCGACGACGTCTCGGCCGAGTCGCTGGCGCGCATGAAGGCGCTCGGCATCGGCTGGACCATGCAGGACGCGATGTACTTCACCGGCGACCGCGTCCGCGCAACGAAGGGTGCCGAGGCGCAGCGCATGCCGCCGATCATGACGGCGGTGCGCGCCGGCGTCGTCGTCGGCGCCGGGACCGACGCGCACCGGGTCGCCACCTACAACCCCTTCATCGCCCTGCAGTGGATGCTCGACGGCAAGACCGTCGGCGGCAACGGCACCCGCGGTCCGGACGAAACGCCATCGCGCGAGCTCGCGCTGCGTCTCTACACGCTGAACAGCGCCTGGTTCAGCTTCGACGAGGACAAGCGCGGCAGCCTCGAGGTCGGCAAGCTCGCCGATTTCGCCGTCCTCGACCAGGACTATTTCGGCGTGCCGGTGGAGCGCATCGGCCGCACGGTCTCGCTGCTGACCGTGGTCGGCGGCAAGGTGGTGCATGCGGCGCCGCCGTTCGCGCTCGCGCAATGAGCGCCCACCCCTCCGGTCTCGATTCAGCTCGCCATGAAGGGCAATCCATGAATTCCAAGCCTCGGCCTCCGTCTCGCCTGGTCGCCATGGTTCTGGGCGCCTGGACCGCGGCCCTGCTGTCGCTCGGCGGCTGCGCGAGCCCGCAGCAGGCGCAGGCCGCGGCGGGCGAAGAGCTGCGCCAGATCGGCAATCTCGCCGCCTGCTACACCGAGGGCATCGACGCCCTCGGCGCCAACAAGGTCGAAGCCGGCACGGCCCTCTGGAGCCGCTGCTTCGCCGAAGACGTGAAGTTCTCGCTGAGCTTCGGCGCCTTCTCCGTCACCTGCCCGGGCGAGAAGTGCCCGCTGCCGGCCTCGATGACCGGCCTTGCGCGTCGCGTCGCCATGGCCCGCAATACCTACGAACGCGCGGGGTACGTGATGACGAGCCACCACGTCACCACCCTCGGCGTCGAGCGCGCGGACGCGACCACGGCACGGATCAAGGGGCACCTGCAGGCCTGGCACTTCCGCAAGGACGGCACTGCCGTGCTCGGCCTCGGCACCTGGGAGGTCGACGCGCGCCTGACGCCGGTGGGCTGGCGGATCGTCGAGGAGCGGCTCGACAGCCCGCTGCGGGTCGTCATGCCGAAGGCCGAATAGCGGACCGGCGGGTTCCAGCAGGCAAGCGGCGAACCAGAAGGAGATCGCGGATGGCGAAGAAGTCGAAGGTGCCCGAGCCGAAGATCATCCGGCCCGACGACATCGACCCGAACCACGACTGGAAGCGGCCGCTGCAGGCGCCCGGCCACACCCAGGTCGACTTCGAGGAGCGGGTGAACTTCCGCCGCCTGCACGACTACCGCCTGGCACGCACCCGGGCGGCCCTGGCGAACTCGGGCCTCGGCGCCCTGCTGTGCTTCGATCAGCACAACATCCGATACACCACCAGCACCGTGATCGGCGAGTGGGCGCGCGACAAGCTGACCCGCTACTCGCTGCTGACGGGCAACGGCGACCCCTACATCTGGGACTTCGGCTCGGCCGCCAAGCATCACCGTCTCTACACCCCGTGGCTGTGCAAGGACCACTGCAAGGCTGGCCTGCTGGGCCTGCGTGGCGCCGTCGGCGGCGACGGCAAGCTGTTCAAGAGCGCGGCGCGCGAGATCAAGGCGCTGCTGGTGGAGGAGGGCGTCGCCGACATGCCGCTCGGCGTCGACATCGTCGAGGTGCCGATGATGCTCGAGCTGCAGAAGCTCGGCATCGACGTGCGCGACGCGCAGCAGACGATGCTGCAGGCGCGCGAGATCAAGAACATCGACGAGCTGATGCTGCTCAACATGGCCGCGGCGATGGTCGACGGCGTCTACTTCGACATCGCCCAGGCGCTTCGACCCGGCGTCAAGGAGAGCGACATCGTGGCGCTGGCGACGATGCGGCTGTACGCCATGGGCTCCGACTGCGTCGAGGCGATCAACGCGATCTCGGGCGAGCGCTGCAACCCGCACCCGCACAACTTCACCGACCGCATCATCCGGCCCGGCGACCAGGCGTTCTTCGACATCATCCATTCGTACATCGGCTACCGCACCTGCTACTACCGCACCTTCAGCGTCGGTCGCGCGACCCCACCGCAGCTCGACGCCTACAAGAAGGCCCGCGAATGGATGGACCGGGCGATCGCCCTCCTCAAGCCCGGCGTGTCGTCGGAGGTCGTCGCCAACTCGTTCCCGACCGCCGAGGAGATCGGCATCGCCGGCGAGATGGACGCCTTCGGCCTCAACTTCTGCCACGGCCTCGGCCTCGGCCTGCACGAGCGGCCGCTGATCTCGCGCCTCAGCTCGCTCGAGGAGCCGATCGAGCTCAAGACCGGCATGGTGTTCGCGGTCGAGACCTACTGCCCGGCAACCGATGGCGTCTCGGCGGCGCGGATCGAGGAGGAAGTGATCCTCACGCCGAGCGGACCGAAGGTGATCTCGCTCTACCCGGCGCAGGAGCTGCCGATCGCCAACCCCTACTGAAACCCCGCACCGACAGCGACCATGGCAAACACCTCTTCCCCCAAGCTCGGCTGGATCGGCATCGGCCGCATGGGCTACGCGATGGCCGAGCGGCTCGCCAAGGCCGGCGCGGACATCACCGTCTGGAACCGGACCCGCGCCAAGGCCGAGCCGCTGGCGGCGGCCGGTGCGAAGCTCGCCGCCTCGCCGGCCGATCTCGCCGCCTGCGACATCGTCTTTGTCATGGTCTCGACCTGGGACGACGTCAAGCAGGTCGTGAGCGGGCCCGGCGGGCTGCTGAGCGCGCCGCTCGCGCCCGGCATGGTGGTCGAATGCTCGTCGATCTCGCTCGAGGGCTCGGCCGAGCTGCGCGCGCTGCTGGCGGCGCGCGGCACGCAGATGCTGGCGGCACCGGTCTCGGGCAACGCCAAGGTCATCAAGGCCGGTCGGCTCTCCTTCGTCTGCTCCGGGCCGCGCGCCGCGTTCGACGCGGCGCTGCCGTCGCTGAAGGCGATCGCGCCGGCCGCCAGCTACGTCGGCGAGGGCGAGCTGGCGCGCATCGTCAAGATCTGCCACAACGTCTTCCTCGGGGTCGTCATCCAGTCGCTGGCCGAGATCACGGTGCTGGCGCAGAAGGCCGGCGTGCCGCGGCACGCCTTCCTCGAGTTCATGAACCAGAGCGTGATGGGCTCGACCTTCTCGCGCTACAAGTCGCCGGCCCTGGTGAACCTCGATTTCAAGGTCAC
>DATCGH010000559.1:0-3251 GCA_036509055.1 Caldimonas sp. | reverse complement strand
AGCCGATGGACGACGAAGCCTATCTCGCCGAAGCCTTCCGCCTGGCCGCCCAGGGCCATGCCGCGGGCGGCTGCCCGATCGGCGGCGTGCTGGTCGACAACGACAGCGGCGCCATGCTCGGCCGCGGCCACAACGCCCTGGTGCAGGAAGGCAACCCGATCGTCCACGGCGAGATGGCGGCGCTGCGCGACGCGGGCCGCCTGCCGAACCGGCACCGGACGACGATGGTGACGACGCTGCAGCCGTGCTTCATGTGCGCCGGCACGATCGTCCAGTTCGGCATCCCGCGCGTCGTCATCGGCGACACGGTCAACGCGGCCAACGACGAGACGATCCGCTTCATGCGCGCCAAGGGCATCGAGGTCGTCGTCATGGACCCGGCGACGAGCCCGGCGGCGCGCGACTGCATCGCCCTGGTCGAACGGTTCCGGCGCGAGCGGCCGGAGCTCTGGCTCGAGGACTGGGGCGGGGGGCTCAACCCGGCGCTCGCGGCGAATCCCTGAGCGGCGCCCGTCGCCTCGAACGGTCGGCCGGCAGGCATGCCCGTTGCCGGCAACGTTTCGAATCGAGACCATCCCAGGAGATCTCATGGACAAGCGTCGGTTTCTGTCGCTGGCGGCGGGCGCCACCCTGGCCGGCCTGACCGCGGCCTGCACGACCACCAAGCCGAGCGGCGACGCCGACCCGGCGGAGAAGCGGAGAAGCATCAACGCGCAGGTCGACGAGGCGATCGCCAAGCTGTACGCCCAGGTGCCGGAATCGCGCGAGCTCATGGCCAAGGCCAAGGGCACGCTCGTGTTTCCCTCGGTCGTGTCCGCCGGCTTCGTCGTCGGCGGCTCGTACGGCCAGGGCGCGCTGCGCAAGGGCGGCCGATCGACGGCCTACTACAGCAATGCGGCGGGCTCGGTGGGCCTTCTCGCCGGCGCCCAGTCGAAGGCCATCTACGTGCTGTTCATGACCCAGGATTCGCTCGACAAGTTCGAGGCCAGCCAGGGCTGGACGGCCGGGGTCGACGCCTCGGTGACCGTGGTCAACGTCGGTGCCGACGCCAAGCTCGACACCAAGACGATTCAGCAGCCGATCATCAGCTTCGTGCTCTCCGGCGTCGGCCTGATGGCCAACCTGAGCTTCGACGGGACCAAGTTCACGAAGCTGGATCTGTAGCCTGGAGCAGCCCGCGCTGTTCGATGAACGCGATCACCTCGCCCAGCCCGGCTTTCGTCTTCAGGTTGGTCATCACGAAGGGCCGCGCGCCGCGCATGCGCAGCGTGTCGGCGCGCATCACCTCGAGGTCGGCGCCGACGTAGGGAGCGAGGTCGGTCTTGTTGATCACGAACAGGTCGCTCTTGGTGATGCCCGGGCCGCCCTTCCTCGGGATCTTCTCGCCGGCGGCGACGTCGATGACGTAGATCGTCAGGTCGCTGAGCTCGGGGCTGAAGGTGGCGGCAAGGTTGTCGCCGCCGCTCTCGACGAAGACGATGTCGGCGTTCGGGTAGCGCTCCAGCATCCGGTCGATCGCCTCGAGGTTGATCGATGCGTCCTCGCGGATCGCGGTGTGCGGGCAGCCCCCGGTCTCGACGCCCATGATCCGGTCGGCATCGAGCGCGCCGGCCACCGTCAGCAGGCGCTGGTCTTCCTTGGTGTAGATGTCGTTGGTGACGACCACCAGGTCCCAGCGGTCGCGCATCGCCTTGCACAGCATCTCGACCAGGGTCGTCTTGCCCGAGCCCACCGGACCGCCGACGCCGACGCGAAGCGGCGGCAGGCGGCGCTGGCGGCCGGGGATGGCATGCAGTGGGCTCATGGCGTGGTCAGGGTCAGGATCGGAACAGGCGCGAGTATTGGACCTCGTGCCGCGAGGCGAGGATGGCGAGCATCGGCGTGAAGGCCTGCAGCGCCGCAAGGTCGATGCCGAGCGCGGTCTCGACCGCGGCCGGAATCTCCCGGCCCAGACCGGCCAGCACCCGTTGCCCCGCGCTCTGGCCGAGCGGCACCGCCTTGAGCGCGGCCTGCACCATGGCCTCGGCCCAGCCCGCGGCGAAGGCGAGGGCGATGGCCCGCACCGGCGCGCCGGTGGCGATGCCGGCGAGCGCGAACGCGACCGGCCAGCTCGGCGCCGGCGTCAGCGCCTCGAGGGCGGCGAGACGCGGCTCGGGCGGATCGAGGTGGCGCAGCCATTGCGCCAGCGAGCGCCCCATCTGCTCGCTCTGCTGGCGCAGCTCGCGGGCTTCACGACTGACGATCTGCCAGTCGTTCAGCGCGGCGATGGCATCGAGATCGCCGCGCTGCCAGGCCTCGGCGGCGCGGGCGACGACCGCCAGCTCCGATGGCACCAGGGCGTGGCGAAGCTGGTCCGAGAGCCAGGCGAGGGTCGCGGACTCGTCGCCGACGAGCCCCTGCTCCACCGCCGCCTCCAGGCCTTCGGAGTAGCTGAAGCCGCCGACCGGCAGGCTCGGCGACGCCAGGCGCATCAGCCGGATCAGGACCGGCGCGGGCAGGGACAGGTCATCGAGCGGCGACAAGCTCATGAGTGGTCGTGGCCGCAATCGGGCCCGTGGACGTGACCGGGGTCGTGGTCGTGCGCCTGGCCGTGATCGTGTTTGTGGTCGTGGTCGTGGCCATGACCCTGCGCGTGGCCGTGCGCCGCGGCCACCGGCGTGCCGTAGGCGCCGCTCTCCGGCTCGAACGGCGCCTCGACCGTCTCGACCACCAGACCCATGCGCTGCAGCATCTCGGCGAGCACGTGATCGGGCTCGAGCTGCAGCCGTGTCGGCGTCACCTCGAGCGGCACATGGCGGTTGCCGAGGTGGTAGGCGGCGCGCAGCAGGTCGAGCGGCGCGCCGTGGGCGCCGACCGTCACCGCGAGCAGCGGCTCGGCCTTGGCCTTGATCGCGATCAGCGAGCCGTCCTCGGCGACCAGGACGTCGCCGCCGCGCACCGCGCCGCCGCGCGGCAGGAAGACGCCGATGCGCCGGCCTTGGGAATCGACCGCGTCGAAGCGGCTCTTCTGCCGCGTGTCCCAGTCGAGCTCGAGCGTCGCCGCGCGGCGGACGAGCACCGGCGCGAGGCCGGCGCCGCCGGGGATGCGCTTGCTGGCGATCAGCACGGCGTCGTCGCGGTCGTCGTCAGAACAGGAAATAGCGCTGCGCCATCGGCAGCACCGTCGCCGGCTCGCAGGTGAGCAGGGCGCCGTCGGCGCGGACCTCGTAGGTCTGGGCATCGACCTCGATCTTCGGCGTGCCGCTGTTCAG
>DATCGH010000558.1:0-5230 GCA_036509055.1 Caldimonas sp. | reverse complement strand
CGGCCTCTCGGGCGGCGTCGATTCGGCGGTCACGGCCTGGCTGCTCAAGCGCGCCGGCCACGAAGTGGTCGGCATCTTCATGAAGAACTGGGAGGAGGACGACGACGACGAGTACTGCTCGTCGCGCCAGGACTTCCTCGACGCGGCCAGCGTCGCCGACGTGATCGGCATCGAGCTGGAGCATGTCAACTTCGCCGCCGAGTACAAGGACCGGGTCTTCGCCGAGTTCCTGCGCGAGTACCGCGCCGGCCGCACGCCCAACCCCGACGTGCTTTGCAACGCCGAGATCAAGTTCAAGGCCTTCCTCGACCATGCGGTGCGGCTCGGCGCGGAGAAGATCGCAACCGGACACTACGCGCGAGTGCGCGAAGGCGCAGGTGGCCGCTTCGAGTTACTGAAGGGCCGCGACGGCCGCAAGGACCAGAGCTACTTCCTGCACCGCCTGAGCCAGGCGCAGCTGGCGCGCACCCTCTTTCCGGTCGGCGAGCTGGAGAAGACCGAAGTCCGGCGCATCGCCGCCGAGATCGGCCTGCCGAACGCGGCGAAGAAGGACTCGACCGGGATCTGCTTCATCGGCGAGCGGCCGTTCCGCGAATTCCTCAACCGCTACCTCGCCAACACGCCGGGACCGATGAAGGACGATCGCGGGCGGACGATCGGCGAGCACGTCGGCCTGTCGTTCTACACGCTCGGGCAGCGAAAGGGCATCGGCCTCGGCGGCCTGAAGGAGCGCGGTGCGACGCGCGGCGCGAGCGAGCACGCGCCCTGGTTCGTGGCCAGGAAGGACGTCGATCGCAACACGCTCTACATCGTCCAGGGCCACGACCATCCGTGGCTGCAGGCGGATGCGCTCGTCGCCCACGATGCCAGCTGGATCGCCGGCGTCGCGCCGGCACCCGGCCGCTACGCCGCGAAGACCCGCTATCGCCAGGCCGATGCCGCCTGCCGCGCTGCCTTCGTCGGCGCGGACGGCTCGCTGGCGCTCCGCTTCGATGCGCCGCAGTGGGCGGTGACACCGGGGCAGTCGGCGGTGCTCTACGACGGCGAGGTCTGCCTCGGCGGCGCGGTGATCGCCTCGGCCTCGATGACCGAGCCGGCGCCGGTCGCGGCCTGAGCCCGAGGCCCGGGCCGCTCGCGGTCCGCGCCCGAGACGCGCAAGAATCGGACTTTCTTCCCGAGGCGCCGATGTACCAGCCTGCCCATTTCGTCGAAAGCCGTCCCGAGGTCTTGCATCGCCTGATCCGCGAGGAGCCCTTCGGCCTGCTCGTCACCGACGGCGCGAGCGGCCTGGCCGCCAACGGCGTGCCGTTCCTGCTCGATCCCGACCCCGCGGGCGGCCCGGGCGTGCTCCGCGCCCACGTCGCCCGCGCCAACCCGGTGTGGAAGGAGGCGCGCAGCGACCGCGATTCGCTGGTCGTCTTCCAGGGGCCGCAGGGCTACATCTCGCCGGCCTGGTATGCGAGCAAGGCCGAGCACGGCAAGGTGGTGCCGACCTGGAACTACATCGTCGTCCAGGGGCGCGGCGCGGTCCGCTTCGACGATGACGCCGAGTGGCTGCGTGCCTTCGTCACTCGGCTGACCGACGGGCACGAAGCCGGCCGCACGGCCGCCGAGGGCGGGCGCGGTGCGCCGGTCTGGGCGGTCAGCGACGCGCCAGCCGACTATGTCGAGACGATGCTGAAGGCGATCGTCGGCGTCGAGATCGTGCTGACGTCGCTGGTCGGCAAATGGAAGGTGAGCCAGAACCGGCCACGCGCCGACCGCGAAGGCGTCGCCGCCGGCCTGGGCCTCTGGCCCGGCAGCGAAGCGGCGGCGATGGCCCAGGCAGTGCACGACGCCGGGAAGGGGACGTGACCTCGGGCGCGGGGCGCGCGCCGTTCTTTCGTTTCGCCGCGCTCCTGCTGCTCCTCGTCGCGGCGCCCGCCATGGCCGGGCCGTTCGCGGACACCATGGCGCAGCGCATGCTCGCCTGCACCGGCTGCCACGGCCCCGAGGGACGGGCGGCGGCCGATGGCTACTACCCGCGCATCGCCGGCAAGCCATCGGGCTATCTCTTCAACCAGCTGCTGAACTTCCGTGACGGCCGGCGCGCCTATGCGCTGATGACGAACCTGCTGGCGCCGCTCGACGACGCCTACCTGCGCGAGATCGCGGCCCACTTTGCCGGGCTCGATCTGCCTTATCCGGCGCCCGCGTCGCCCACGCTGTCGCCGACCGACCTCGCTGCCGCCGCCCGGCTGGTCGCCGACGGCGACGCGGCGCGCAACCTTCCCGCCTGCAGCGACTGCCACGGCCAGGCGATGACCGGGACGGCGCCGTTCGTCCCGGGTCTGCTCGGCCTGCCGCGCGATTACCTCAATGCCCAGCTCGGCGCCTGGCGCAACGGCAAGCGGGTCGCCCAGGAGCCCGACTGCATGGCGGCGATCGCGAGCAGGCTTGCGCCGGAGGAGATCGGCCGGATCTCGGCGTGGCTCGCCAGCCAGCCGGTGCCGGCCGGCGCGAAGCCCGCGAGCGGATTCGCAAAGCCGATGCCGATGGCCTGCGGCGGCGTTCCCGCCACCAGCGCGGCCGGCACGCCGCGATGAGCTCGCGCCGCACCGTCGGCATCGCCGGCCTTGCGGCGCTCGGCGCGCTGGTCGCGCTCGCCGGCGTCGTCGCCTGGCTCAACCTTCTCGGCGAAGAACGGCTGGGACCAGCCCCGCCGCGCATTCCGGCCAGCGCCGAGTTGCTGGCGCGCGGCGAAGCCCTCACCCGCGCCGGCGACTGCACCGGCTGCCACACGGCCCGCGGAGGGCGCTTTCTCGCCGGCGGCCGGGCGATCGAGACGCCGTTCGGCAATGTCTTTGCATCGAACCTCACCCCCGATGCGGACACCGGCCTCGGCACCTGGTCGGCCGACGAGTTCTGGCGCGCCCTCCACCACGGCCGCTCGAAGAGCGGGCGGCTGCTCTATCCGGCGTTTCCGTATCCGAACTACACCCGCGTGTCGCGGGCCGATGCCGACGCGATGTTCGCCTATCTGCAGAGCCTGCGGCCGGTGGCGCAGCCGAACCGCGCGCACACCCTCGCCTTTCCGTTCGGCACGCAGGCGGCGCTCGCGGTCTGGCGCGCCCTCTACTTCCGGCCGGCGGTACATGTCGACGATCCGGCCCGCTCGGCCGAGTGGAACCGCGGCGCGTACCTGGTCGAAGGCCTGGGCCATTGCAACGCCTGCCACTCGGCGCGCAACGCGCTCGGCGCGACCCGCGGCACGCTCGACCTGCAGGGCGGCCTGATCCCGGTGCAGAACTGGTACGCGCCGTCGCTGGCGTCGCCGCGCGAAGCGAGCGTCGCCGGCTGGAGCCGGCACGAGGTGGTGCAGCTGCTCAAGACCGGGATCGCGCCGCACGGCTTCGTCATGGGTCCGATGAGCGACGTGGTGCTGAACAGCACCCAGCACCTGAGCGATGCGGACCTGACGGCGATGGCGACCTACCTGCAGGCGCTGCCGCCGCCGACCGAGAGCGACCCGCCGCCGGCCGCGGTGCCGGCCCCGAGCGCCCGCGGCGCAGCGCTGTACAAGGACCATTGCGTCGCCTGCCACGGCGAGCGCGGCGAGGGCGTGCCCGGGGCCTACCCGGCACTCGCCGGCAGCCGGGCGGTGACGATGCGCTCCGCCGCCAACCTCGTGCACATCGTCCTCGAAGGCGGCTTTCCGCCGAGCACCGCCGGCAACCCGCGACCGTTCGGCATGCCGCCGTTCGCGCCGGTGCTGCAGGACGGCGACGTCGCCGAGCTGCTCAGCTTCGTGCGCGCCTCCTGGGGCAACCGGGCCGCACCGGTGTCGGCGCTCGACGTCGCCCGGGCCCGCACGGGCCGCGAATGAGGAACGACTGACGACGAAGGGCCGCGCCGGAGCGCGCGGCCGCGTTCCTCAGAACGGAATGTCGTCGTCCATGTTGTCGAAGCCGGTGCTCGACTTCGCGGCCGGACGGTTCGCGGCCGCGCCAGCCGGACGTGCTGCCGGCGCCGGACGCTCGTAGCCGCCGCCACCACCGCCACCGCCGCCGTAGCTGCTGTCTTCGCCGCCGGACGCGCCGCCGCCCATGCCTTCGCGGCTGCCGAGCATCTGCATCTCCTGGGCGATGATCTCGGTGGTGAACTTCTCGGCGCCGTCCTTGTCGGTCCACTTGCGCGTCTTCAGGCGCCCTTCGACATAGACCGAGCGGCCCTTCTTCAGGTACTCGCCGGCGATCTCGGCGAGCTTGTCGTTGAACACGACGCGGTGCCACTCGGTCTCCTCGACCTTCTCGCCGGAGGTCTTGTCCTTCCAGCTGCGCGAGGTGGCGATCGAGACGGTGCACCAGGCACCGCCGTTGGGGTTGTAGCGAACCTCGGGGTCGCGGCCGAGGTTGCCGACGATGATGACCTTGTTGACCGATGCCATGGCGGGCTCCGTTGTGTTCTGCGGGATTGCCACGATTATCGGTCCGGGGCCCGGGCGCGACAGCCCCTCGCAGGAACTCCCTCCACAGCCGGTGGGCCCTCCCCCTTTCCCGGACTACGATCGCCGTCCCGATGCCTGCCGCCGAACCGACCCTCCTCGCGCCGTCCGCCCCGGTCGACCGCGCCCGCCGCGTTCTCGCCGAGGTCTTCGGCTACGACGCCTTCCGCGGCCTGCAGCAGACGATCGTCGAGCACACGATCGCCGGCGGCGATTCGCTGGTGCTCATGCCCACCGGCGGCGGCAAGAGCCTGTGCTACCAGATCCCGGCGATCGTCCGCCACCGGGCCGACCAGGGCGTGGCCGTGGTCGTGAGCCCGCTGATCGCCCTGATGCACGACCAGGTCGGCGCCCTCGAGGAGGCCGGCGTCCACGCCGCCTTCCTCAATTCCACCCTCGAAACGGAGGACGCGATCCGGATCGAGCGCGAGATGATGGGCGGGCGGCTGGTGCTGCTTTACGCCGCGCCCGAGCGGATCGCGACGCCGCGGATGCTCGCCCAGCTCGATTCGCTGCACGAGCGCGGCCTGCTCTCGATGTTCGCGATCGACGAGGCGCACTGCGTCAGCCAGTGGGGCCACGACTTCCGCGAGGACTACCTCAAGCTTTCGGTCCTGGCCGAGCGCTACTCGGGCGTGCCGCGCATCGCCCTCACCGCCACCGCCGACGACCTGACCCGGGCCGACATCGTCGAGCGGCTCGCCCTGCACGAGGCGCGCATCTTCGTCAGCAGCTTCGACCGGCCGA
>DATCGH010000557.1:0-3839 GCA_036509055.1 Caldimonas sp. | reverse complement strand
GCAGATCAACCAGATCGAGCTCTACAAGCAGGCGGCGTCGGCCTTGAAGATCAGCGTGCCGAAGGAGCCGATGCGCTCGAGCAAGCTGATGGACGGCGTGGTCTGGGACGGCAAGGACCCGAAGAAGTACGCCGAGAGCTTCGCCATCAAGGCATCGGTGGCCTGACATGGTGAGCGCTGTCTTCCACACCTCGCTCGACACCCGTATCGGCGAAGCGGCCAACGAGGCGCAGGTGCCGCGCGCCGCCGGGACCTCGGTCGCTTCGACCGCGCCGCCGCTCGCGGTCGTGCCGCCCGGGGCCGGCTTCGACAGCCGGGCGCTGGCGATGAAGGTGCTGCCGCCGATCGTCGGCATCGCCATCCTGATCGCGATCTGGAGCGCGCTCACCCGCGAGGGCGGGGGCTTTCCGACGCCGGGCGCCACCTTCGTCGAGGCGGTGAAGGTGTTCTCCGATCCGTTCTATCGCAACGGGCCCAACGACCAGGGCATCGGCTGGAACATCCTCTACTCGCTCTACCGCGTCGGCATCGGCTTCGGCCTGGCCGCCGCGGTCGGCATTCCCCTCGGCTTCGTCATCGGCCGCTTCGAGGTGTTCAACAGCATGGCCTCGCCCCTGATCAGCCTCTTGAAGCCGGTCTCGCCGCTCGCCTGGCTGCCGATCGGCCTCCTGGTCTTCAAGGCCGCCAATCCGGCGGCGATCTGGACGATCTTCATCTGCTCGATCTGGCCGATGATCATCAACACCGCCGTCGGCGTGCAGCGGGTGCCGAGCGACTATCTCAACGTCGCCCGGGTGCTGAACCTCTCCGAGTGGAAGGTGGTCACCCGGATCCTCCTGCCGGCGGTGCTGCCCTACATGCTGACCGGCGTGCGCTTGTCGATCGGCACCGCCTGGCTGGTGATCGTCGCCGCCGAGATGCTGACCGGCGGCGTCGGCATCGGCTTCTGGGTCTGGGACGAGTGGAACAACCTCAACGTCAAGCACATCCTGATCGCGATCCTGGTGATCGGCCTGGTGGGCCTGGCGCTCGAGTGGGCGCTGATCTCGATCGCCCGTCGCTTCAGCTACGACGACCACTGAACCGGGACCCGCCATGACCAGCAGCTTCATCGAAGTGCAGAACGTCGAGATGGTGTTCGCCAGCCGCAAGGGGCGCTTTCATGCCCTGCGCGAGATCGACCTCAAGGTCGAGCACGGCGAGTTCGTCACCCTGATCGGCCATTCGGGCTGCGGCAAGTCGACCTTGCTCAACCTGATCGCCGGCCTGACCCTGCCGACCAGCGGCGTGCTCCTCTGCGACAACCGCGAGATCGCCGCCCCCGGACCGGAGCGCGCGGTGGTGTTCCAGAACCACTCGCTGCTGCCCTGGCTCACCTGCTTCGAGAACGTGCACCTCGCGGTCGAGCGGGTGTTCGCCGCGAAGGAGACGAAGGAGCAGCTCAAGGTGCGCACCCAGGCGGCGCTCGAGCTGGTGAACATGGGCCATGCCTCGGCCAAGCGGCCGCACGAGATCTCGGGCGGCATGAAGCAGCGCGTCGGCATCGCCCGCGCCCTGGCGATGGAGCCCAAGGTGCTGCTGCTCGACGAGCCGTTCGGCGCGCTCGACGCCCTGACCCGCGCCCACCTCCAGGACGAGCTGCTGAAGATCGTCGCCCGGACCCGCAGCACGGTGGTCATGGTCACCCACGACGTCGACGAGGCGGTGCTGCTCTCCGACCGGATCGTGATGATGACCAACGGCCCCGCAGCGACGATCGGCGAGATCCTGCGCGTCGACCTGCCGCGGCCGCGCAATCGGGTCGAGCTCGCCGAGGACGCCGCCTACACCCACTTCAGGAAGGCGGTGCTCGACTTCCTCTACACCCGCCACGGCCAACGGCTGCGGCCCGCTGCCTGAGCATGAAGACCTTCATCCGCGCCAGCGAGGTCTGGGTGCCGAGCGCCGACCGGACGATGCTCGAGTTCGGCGGCGGCCTCTACGGCGAGGCGACGCGGTTCGCGGCGCTGAGCCGCACCCTGTGCTTCGGCCGCGGCGAGGGCCTGCCCGGGCAGGCGTGGGAGCAGGGTCGGCCCTTGGTGCTCAAGACCTTCGACAACTCCTACTTCCGGCGCACCGCCGCCGCCCATGCCGAGGGCATCACCTGCGGCATCGCCGTGCCGATCTACGCCGGCGACTTCCTCACCTCGGTGCTGGTGATCTTCTGCGGCGACGACGCGGCGCATGCCGGGGCGATCGAGCTCTGGCGCAACGATCCCGAGCAGTCGGCCGACATGACCCTCGACGACGGCTACTACGGCACCACCGCTGACACCTTCGAGTTCATATCGCGTCGCACGACCTTTCGCCGCGGCAGCGGCCTGCCGGGGCTGGCCTGGGAATCGGGGCTGCCGGTGTTCTTCGAGGACCTCGGGCATTCGGCCCGGTTCCTCCGCGCCGACGATGCGCGCAAGGTCGGCATCAACCGCGGCTTCGCGCTGCCGTGCCCGATCCGCGGCAACGAGCACTACGTGCTTGCCTTCCTCTCCGCCTTGAACACGCCGATCGCCCGCCGCTTCGAAGTCTGGAAGCCCGACCCGGGGCGCGCGCGACTGCGCCTCGACGGCGGCTTCTGCGAGGCCGGCGGCCTGCTGACGCGGGCGCCCGAGCACCTCGGGCTCGATCGCGGCCAGGGCACGATCGGCAAGGTGTTTCTCACCGGCGTGCCCGCGGTCAGCGACAACGCCGGCTCCGAGCCGGGCGGCTATGGCGCGGTGGCGGCCGAGCTGGGGCTCGAGTCGCTGCTCGCGGTGCCGGTGATCCAGCAGGGCCGGCTGGTCGCCACCGTCGCCTGGTACTTCTGAGCGGACGACGGAGCCTCGACGATGCGCCCCGCGACCGCCTCAGCCCATCAGCACCTGCATGCTGCGCTCGTAGCGGTCGGTGAGCTGCTCGAAGGTTTCGAGCAACGCCTCGCTCGCCGCGTCGAGTCCGCGCACGCCACCGCCTTGGCGACAAGGCCGGGCGGCGCGCACCGCCTCGCTCCAGTGGCCCTCGGCCTCCTCGAGCAGGCTGCGGATCTCGGGCGTGCTGAGCGGCAGCGCCTTCAGCGCCGCCGTCGCCTGCTCGAGCTCGGCGGCGGATTTCATTCGCTCCGCCTCGGCCGCCTCCGCCGCCTCGGCCGGCAGGAGCAGGCCGAGCAGCGCGTTCTTGGCATGGCGCTGCGACAGCATCCGCTGCCGGCCGGAGAGGTTGATCACGTGCAGGGTGGTGACGAGGCCGGCGGTCTCGAGCTGGCCGGTGAGCTGGTCGGCCTGCTGGAGCAGGCCTTCGGCCCGGGCATCGAGCTCGGCCAAACGGCTGGTCGCGGGCGGCGCCGCCGCCTCGTCGCGCAGCCACCCCCAGGCGTCGCTCACCGCCTGCAGCAGGTCGCCGAAGGTCGGCCGGGAGAGGCTCCGGTCGAGGTCGGCGATCGCCGCCTCGATTCGCGCCGCCGCATCCACGAGTTGCTCGGTGTGGCGCGGCGCGCCGGGCTCGAGCAGGCGGAGCGCGTACAGCTTGACCAGGCGCTGCGACAGCATGCGGAGCTTGCCGGCGCGGTTCACGGCATCGGCGTAGTGGGCGGCGGCGATCACCTGGCGGGACACCTGGCCGACGCGCTGGTTGCTGTGCATGGAGGCGGTGCGCAGCACCGCAAAGGCCTCGGCCTCGGTCACTTCTCGGGCGCGCATCAGGATGCCCTTGGCCCGGTCGACGAGCTTGCGCTCGTCGTAGCGGCGGCTCAGGTCGGCGAAGTCGTCGCGCAGCCGCGACTCGGCCGCGAAGCGGGCGTTCGCCACCTGGATCACGGAGCGCAGCCG
>DATCGH010000556.1:0-2392 GCA_036509055.1 Caldimonas sp. | reverse complement strand
AAGGCGTGCGCATGACCGCGCTCGCCTGGGCGGCGCGTCATGCGCTCGCCTGCGGTCGCGAGGCGGAGGCGGTCGCCCATGCGCTCGAGGCGCTCGCGCTCTGGCCGGAGCATGCGCCGGACCCCGGCTCGATCGCCGAGGTCTGGCTGGCGGCGGTGGATTGCCTGGATGCCGCCGGCGATGCACGTGCCGAAGGCGTGCTGCGAACTGCGGTCGATTGGATCGCAGCGGCCCACCGCGACCGCGTGCCCGAGCCGTTTCGCGAGTCCTTCCTGCACCGCAATGGCGTCCACCGGGCCTTGATGGCGCGCGCTGCCCGCGGGGGCGGCACGACCCACATCTAGCATCCGCGTCAACTCCTAAACTTGCGTCCGGACATCAAGGAACCGAGCCATGGACACCCGCACCTCCTCTGCCCGCTTGAACATCGAGCGCATCCGCGAGGTGCTGCGGGCCCAGGGCTGCGCCGCCGCGCTGATTCCGTCGAGCGATCCGCACCTCTCCGAATACCTTCCCGAGCGCTGGCAGGGCCGGCGGTGGGCCTCCGGCTTCACCGGCTCGGTCGGCACCCTCGCCCTCACGCTCGACAAGGCCGCCCTCTTCGTCGACAGCCGCTACTGGGTGCAGGCCGAGCGCGAGCTCGCCGGCAGCGGCATCGAGCTGGTGAAGACGCCGTCGCCTGTGGCCTCGTATCACATCGAATGGCTCTGCCGCCATGTCGCTTCGGGCGGCACCGTCGCGGTCGACGGCGACGTGCTCGGCCTCGGCGCCGCCCGCCAGCTGCAGACCGAGCTCGGGCACCGCGGCATCGCGCTGCGCAGCGACCTCGACGTCCTCGCCGGCGCCTGGCCGGAGCGGCCGGCGACGCCGACCGCGGCGGTCTACGAGCACGCCGCACCCGAGGCGCCCGAGTCGCGCACCGAGCGGCTGCGCCGCGTCCGCGCGGCGATGCGCGAGGCCGGGGCGACGCATCACTTCGTCTCGACCGTCGACGACCTCGCCTGGATCCTCAACCTGCGCGGTGCCGACGTCAGCTTCAACCCGGTCTTCCTCGCCCATCTGCTGATCGCCCCGGACACGGCGACGCTCTTCATCGCCCCGGCCAAGGTCGACGCCCGGCTCGCCGCCACCCTCGCCGCCGACGGCGTCCGCCTCGCGCCCTACGAGCAGGCCGGTGCCGCGCTCGCGGCCCTGCCCGAAAGCGCGACCCTGCTGCTCGATCCCAAGCGGGTGACGCTCGGCACCCGCGAACGCGCCCGGGCCCGGGTGGTCGAGGCGATCAATCCGAGCACCCTCGCCAAGAGCCGCAAGAGCGAGGCCGAGGCGGCGCACGTGCGCCGGGCGATGGCCGAGGACGGCGCGGCGATGTGCGAGTTCTACGCCTGGTTCGAGGCGGCCCTCGCCGATCCGGTGACCCGGGCGTCGCTCACCGAGCTGACGATCGACG
The DNA here is from genome assembly GCA_036509055.1 of Caldimonas sp. Lineage (GTDB taxonomy): Bacteria > Pseudomonadota > Gammaproteobacteria > Burkholderiales > Burkholderiaceae_C > Schlegelella_A. The sequence goes on along the minus strand of DATCGH010000556.1, from coordinate 945 downwards.
AGAAGCTGACCGCGGCGCGCGCCCGGCGCCCCGGCTACGTTGGCCCGAGCTTCGCGACCATCGCCGCCTTCAACGCCAACGGGGCGATGCCGCACTACCGTGCCACGCCCGAGTCGCATGCCTCGCTCGCGAGCGACGGCCTGCTGCTGATCGACTCCGGCGCGCAGTACCGCGGCGGCACCACCGACATCACCCGGATGTGGCCGGTCGGCAGCCTCAGCGCGGCGCAGCGGCGCGACGTGACGCTGGTGCTGCGCGGCACGATCGCCCTCTCCCGCGCCCGCTTCCCGCGCGGCACGCTCTCGCCGATGCTCGACAGCATCGCCCGCGTTCCGTTGTGGGAGCACGGCCTCGACTACGGCCACGGCACCGGCCACGGCGTCGGCTACTTCCTCAATGTCCACGAGGGGCCGCAAAGCTTTTCCCGCGTCATCCCCGATGCGACGATGGCGATGCAGCCCGGCATGATCACCAGCGTCGAGCCCGGGCTGTACCGGCCGGGGCAGTGGGGCGTGCGGGTCGAGAACCTGGTGCTGTCGGTGCCGGCGGCGGGGCTCTCGGCCGAGTTTGGCGAGTTCCTCGAGTTCGAGACGCTCACGCTCTGCCCGATCGACGCCCGCTGCCTCGAGCCCTCGCTGCTGCGCGCCGACGAGATCGCCTGGCTGGATGCGTACCACGTCACGGTTCGCGAGCGCCTGGCGCCGCTCGTCAGCGGCGACGCGCTCGCCTGGCTGACGCTGCGCACCGCGCCGCTGGGCTAGCTCTCGCCGCCTTTTCAGGCCGCCAAGCGCGGCCCCGGTGCCTCGGCTGAACGGCATTCGTCGCCTTCGGGCGCAATTCGTCCGCTCCATGACCGGCTTCGTCGCAAGCCGGTTTCGCCGCGGCGCGCCGGTCCCTAGAGTTCGCTCCATCGCATCCCGCGAATGTTTTTCAAGGAGCCCACCA
>DATCGH010000555.1:0-2635 GCA_036509055.1 Caldimonas sp. | reverse complement strand
ATGTGGCTCTGGCCCTGGAACTGCATGTCGGCACGGTGCAGGGTCTCGATGCGCTCGACCGCCACGTTCTCGCGCTCGAGCAGCGCCCGGCCGCTGGCGATCTGCGCCGCGAAGACTTCGCCGACGCGACCGGGGGCCAGCGCCTCGAGCGGCTGGTTGACGGTGGCGACGAAATCGTGGCGCAGGTCGGCCACCAGGCAGCCGAGCGCGTTGGTGAGGCCGGGGCGGGCCGGGATCAGCACCTTGGGAATGCCGAGCTCGCGCGCCAGCGCCACGGCGTGCAGGGGGCCGGCGCCGCCGAAGGCGAACAGGGCGAAGTCGCGCGGGTCGTGGCCGCGCGCCAGGCTCACCATGCGGATCGCGCCGGCCATGCGGTCGTTGGCGACGCGTACGACGGCCAGCGCCGCGGCGGTCGCGTCGAGCCCGAGCGGCGCGCCGACCTGCTGCACGAGCGCCGCCTCGATCGTCGCCAGCGACACGCCGTGGTCGACGGCGAGCAACCGGTCCGGGTCGAGCCGACCGAGGACGACGTTGGCATCGGTGATCGTCGGCCGGGTGCCGCCACGGGCGTAGCAGATCGGCCCCGGCGTCGCCCCGGCGCTCTCCGGGCCGACGCGCAGCATCCCGGAGGCGTCGACCGAGGCGATCGAGCCGCCGCCGGCGCCGATGGTGTGGACGTCGATCATCGGCACGTGGATCGGCATCGCGTACTCGAGCTCGAGGTCGCTCGAGACCGCGGGCTGGCCGCCGAGCACCAGCGCCACGTCGCTGGAGGTGCCCCCCATGTCGTAGGTGACGACGTTGGCGAACTCGCCCGGGCTCGTGCCGGCCTGCATCGCCGTCGCCGCAGCGGCGATCACGCCCGACGCCGGCCCCGACATCACGGTCGCGACCGCGTGCTCGGCGACGATCGTCGACGACACCGTGCCGCCGTTGCCCTGCATCACCAGCAGGTCGCGGCGAAAGCCGCGCGCCGCCAGCTCGCTGCGCAGCCGCTCGATGTAGCGGTGCAGCACCGGCTGGATCGCGGCGTTCACCGCCGCGGTGGTGCCGCGTTCGTACTCGCGGTACTCGGCGACCACGGTGTGGCCCGCGGTCACGTGCCGGTTCGGCCAGAGCGCGCCCACGATCTCGGCGGCGCGCGCCTCGTGCGCCGGGTTGACGTAGCTGTGCAGAAAGTGGATGACGACGCTTTCGGCGCCGAGCGCGATCAACGCCTTCGCCGCGGCTTCGACCTGTGCCTCGTCCAGCGGCACCAGCACCTCGCCCTCGGCATCGACCCGCTCGTCGACCTCGAGCCGCAGACGCCGCTCGATCAGCGGCACGAACCGGCCCTTCAGGCCGTAGGGCGTCGGCCGGGTGCGCCGGCCGAGCTCGAGCACGTCGCGAAAGCCGCGCGTCGTGATCAGGCCGACGGTCGCGATCTTGCGCTCGAGCATCGCGTTGGTGGTCGTCGTCGTGCCGTGGACGATCGCCTCGAGCGCCGCCGGCGCGACCTGGGCCGCGTCGAGCGCAGCGATCACGCCGAAGGCCTGGTTCTCGACCGTCGTCGGCACCTTGGCGATGCGCACCTCACCGCTGGACGGCTCGACCACGATCAGGTCGGTGAAGGTGCCGCCGACGTCGATGCCGGCGATCATGTCTTCTCGATCCGGCTCATACGCTCAGGTGGGTGCGCAGCAGCATCTCGTCGCTCATCAGCGCCTCCATCGCTCCGTCGAACTTCACTTCGCCCTTCTCCAGCACCACCGCGCGGTCGGAGACCAGCTGCGCGAAGTGCAGGTTCTGCTCGGACAGCAGGATCGCGACGCCGGCCTGCTTCAGGGCCACGATCATGCGCGCCATCTCCTCGACGATGATCGGCGCCACGCCTTCCGACGGCTCGTCGAGCAGCACCAGGTAGGGGTTGCCCATCAGGGTGCGCGCCACGGTGAGCATCTGCTGCTCGCCGCCGCTCATCCGCCCGCCGGGGCGGTCGGGCATGGCGCCGAGGTTGGGGAACAGGGCGTATAGACGCTCCGGCGTCCACTCGGGCGCACCCTCGCGCTTCGGCTGGCGCGCCACCGCCAGGTTCTCCCGCACCGTGAGGTCGGTGAAGATGCGCCGGTCCTCGGGCACCCAGCCGAGGCCGAGCCGGCCGATGCGATAGGCCGGCCAGGCCGAGATGTCGTGGCCGCGAAAGGAAACGCGGCCGCGCTTCTTCGCCATCAGGCCGATGATCGCCTTCATCGTCGTCGACTTGCCGGCGCCGTTGCGGCCGACCAGGGCGACGCACTCGCCAGCGTTCACGCCCAGGCTCACGCCGTAGAGGATCTGCGCCTGGCCGTACCAGGCGTCGAGCGCCTCGACCGTGAGCATGGCGTCGCTCATGCCGCTTCCGTGGGCGCAGCGAAGGTCGTGCCGCCGCCGAAGTAGACCTCGCGCACCCGGGCATCGTCGCGCACCGCGGCGGGCGGGCCTTCGGCGATCAGCTCGCCGCGGGCGAGAACGATGATCCGGTCGGCATAAGCGAACACCACGTCCATGCTGTGCTCGGTGAAGAGCACGCCGATCGCCTGCTCGCGCGCCAGCCGCCGGGCGAGCGCCATCAATTCGTTCCGCTCGCGCGGCGCCATGCCGGCGGTCGGCTCGTCCA
>DATCGH010000554.1:0-3594 GCA_036509055.1 Caldimonas sp. | reverse complement strand
CAACAGGCTGGACCGCTACTTTCCGATCCGCTACGGCGCCTGGGCGCTCTGCATCGTCGGCTTCATTGCCAGCATGGCCGGCTGGATGCGGATGGGCTTCGAGCCCTGGCTTGCGATCGTCTTCGGCGTGCTGGTGCTGATCGGCCTGCGCGACGTCATGCAGCCGCGGCACGCGATCCTGCGCAACTACCCGGTGATCGGCCACCTGCGCTTCCTGCTCGAGTTCATCCGCCCGGAGATCCGCCAGTACTTCATCGAGGACGACCGCGAGGCCGCGCCGTTCTCGCGCCAGCAGCGCTCGCTCGTCTACCAGCGCGCCAAGGGCGACTCCGACAAGCGGCCGTTCGGCACCCAGATCGACGTCGGCGCGGTCGGCTACGAGTGGATCAACCATTCGATGCGGCCGACGTTGCTGAAGACGCACGACTTCCGGGTGCTGATCGGCGCCGGCCGCGCCCAGCCGTACAACGCCAGCATCTTCAACATCTCGGCGATGAGCTTCGGCGCGCTCTCGGCCAACGCCATCCTCGCCCTCAACGCCGGCGCCAAGCGCGGCAACTTCGCGCACGACACCGGCGAAGGGTCGATCAGCCGGCATCACCGGGTCCACGGCGGCGACCTGATCTGGGAGATCGGCTCCGGCTACTTCGGCTGCTGCAATGCCGACGGCTCGTTCAGCGAGGAGCGGTTCGCCGCCAACGCCCGCGATCCGCAGGTGAAGATGATCGAGCTCAAGCTCTCGCAAGGGGCCAAGCCGGGGCATGGCGGGGTGCTGCCGGGGCCGAAGGTGACGCTCGAGATCGCCGAGGCGCGCCACGTCCAGCCCTGGGTCGACTGCGTTTCGCCGGCGTCGCACGGCGCCTTCAGGACGCCGATCGAGATGATGCATTTCATCGAGCGGCTGCGCGAGCTCTCGGGCGGCAAGCCGACCGGCTTCAAGTTCTGCGTCGGCCACGTCTGGGAGTGGTTCGGCATCGCCAAGGCGATGCTCGAAACCGGCATCACCCCCGACTTCATCGTCGTCGACGGCGCCGAGGGCGGCACCGGCGCCGCGCCGCTCGAGTTCACCGACCACGTCGGCGCGCCGCTGCAGGAAGGCCTGCTGCTGGTGCACAACACCCTGGTCGGGCTCGACCTGCGCAAGAAGATCCGAATAGGCTGCGCCGGCAAGGTGGTGAGCGCCTTCGACATCGCCCGGATGCTGGCGATCGGCGCCGACTGGTGCAACGCCGCGCGCGGCTTCATGTTCGCCCTCGGCTGCCTCCAGGCGCAGACCTGCCATACCGGCGCCTGCCCGACCGGCGTGACCACCCAGGACCCGCAGCGGCAGAAGGCGCTCGACGTGCCGACCAAGGCCGATCGGGTCTATCACTTCCACCAGAACACGATGATGGCGCTGAAGGAGCTGGTGCAGGCGGCGGGGCTCGACGACCCGGCGGGCATCAGCGCGGATCACATCGTCCGGCGCAACTCCGAGCATGGCGTCAAGCTGCTCTCCAACCTGCTGCCGTTCGTGAAGACCGGCGAGCTGCTCGACGGCGAATCGAACCTGCAGGTATTCCGCACCTACTGGCCGATGGCCAGCGCGAGCAGCTTCAGCGCCAACCCGTTGCCGGCGCCAACCACCCGCGTGGCCGCCGTCGCCGCAGCGTGACCCGGCTACGCGCCGGGCCGCCCCAAGCCCGGCCGCGCCCCCTCGGGGGGCAGCGAACGCAGTGAGCGTGGGGGCCCTATTTCGGTGGCGCGGTGTCGATGAAGCTCTGGCGAGCGTTCATCTTGTCGGCGAGCCGCGCCAGGTTCGCCCGCTCGCGCCAGCCGATCTGCGGGAAGCGGAACGCCAGGTAGCCGAGGGCACAGCCGACGGCGATGTCGGCGAGCGTCATGTGGATGCCGCTGCACCAGGGTTTGTCGGCCAGGCCGGTCGAGATCGCCTCGAGCGAGGCGTCGATCTTCTTCATCTGCCGGTCGATCCAGGTCTGGCTGCGCTGCTCGGCGGTCCGGCCGGCCCAGGTCGCCTCGAGCCGGGCGAGGATGGCGGCGTCGATCATGCCGTCGGCGAGCGCTTCCCAGGTGCGCACCTCGGTGCGCTCGCGGTTCGGCTCCGGGATCAGCCGGGCCAGCGGCGAGCGGGCGTCGAGGTATTCGACGATGACGCGCGAATCGAACACCGCTTCGCCGCCTTCCATCACCAGGCAGGGCACCTTGCCGAGCGGATTCGAGGCAAGGATCGCGTCGCTGGCCCAGACGTCCTCGGTCTCGAACTGGTAGTCGAGCTTTTTCTCGGCCATGACGACGCGCACCTTGCGCACGTAGGGGCTGGCGAGAGAGCCGATGAGCTTCATGGGTCGGGCGCCGCTTTCCGGAGTTCGATTTGTTCCGCTTTGCCTGATCGCGCGGTGTCGAATTCATTCTAGGCGCAGCCGATAATGGCTGGCTGCGCTCGTCCCCCCTCACTCGCCTGATGCCCGTCTCGCCGCTCTTCGCCCTGTCGCCGCTCGATGGTCGCTATGCCGGCAAGGTCGAGGCGCTCCGGCCGCTGCTCTCGGAATACGGGCTGATCCGCTGCCGGGTCCGGGTGGAGGTCGAGTGGTTCATCGGCCTGTCGGAGGCCGGCTTCGCCGAGCTGAAGCCCTTCGGCCCCGAGGCGCTCGCCTTCCTGCGCCAGCTGGTCGACCGCTTCTCCGAGGCCGACGCCGAGGCCATCAAGGCGTTCGAGCGCACGACCAATCACGACGTCAAGGCGGTGGAGTACTGGCTGGCCGAGCGCATCGCCGCCGATCCGGAGCTGGCCCCGGCCACCGGCTTTCTCCATTTCGCCTGCACCAGCGAAGACATCAACAACACCAGCCATGCGCTGATGCTGGGCGCGGCGCGGCAGCAGGTGCTGCTGCCGGCGATCGACGCCGTGCTCGCGGCGCTGCGCGAGAAGGCCGGCGCCTACGTCGACCAGCCGATGCTCTCGCGCACCCATGGCCAGACGGCGACGCCAACGACGCTCGGCAAGGAATTCGCCAACGTCGCCGCGCGCCTGGGGCAGGCGCGGGCGCGGATCGCCGCGGTCGCGCTGCCGGCGAAGATGAACGGCGCGGTCGGCAACTACAACGCCCATCTCGCCGCCTACCCGGGCTTCGACTGGGAGGCGTTCTCGCGCCGCATCGTCGAGGAGCGCCTCGGCCTGGCCTTCAACCCGCTCACCACCCAGATCGAGCCGCACGACGGCATCGCCGAGCTGTTCGATGCGATCAAGCGCTGCGACACGATCCTGATCGACTGGTGCCGCGACGCCTGGGGCTACATCAGCCTCGGCTACTTCACGCAGAAGACCAAGGCGGGCGAGGTCGGCTCGAGCACGATGCCGCACAAGGTCAACCCGATCGACTTCGAGAACGCCGAGGGCAACTTTGGCATCGCCAACGCCGTGCTCGCGCACCTGAGCGAAAAGCTGCCGGTGTCGCGCTTCCAGCGCGACCTGACCGACAGCACGGTGCTGCGCAACATGGGTGTCGCCCTCGGCCATGCGGTGCTGGCGCTCGACTCGCTCGGCCGCGGCATGGCCAAGCTCGGCGTCGACCCCGCCGCCATCAACGCCGACCT
>DATCGH010000553.1:0-7843 GCA_036509055.1 Caldimonas sp. | reverse complement strand
GCTGGTCATCGGCGCGCTGGTGGCGAACGAGGCCCTGGCGCTGCGCCGGACCGGATGAGCACGATCTGACGATGTCGCCGCCGCGACAGCCCGGATTAGGGCGCGCTCCTCTGCCGGCGAGCGATCCAGCCGCTACCATGTGCAGGCTCCCATCCGCGACCGCATGCCGAGACCCCGACAGACCATATCCGAATCGAACGCGAACGGCGCGCCCCGCCCGCCGGGTCCCTTGCTGATGCTGCTCGAAGGTCGGGCGCCGCTCGAGTACCTCTCGATGCTCGCCGCCTTTCCCTGGCTGCGTCGCCTGCCGCGCGGCGACGGCCATCCGGTGATGGTCTTCCCCGGGCTCGGCGCGAACGACGCCACCACCTGGCCGCTGCGCGGCTTCCTGCGCAGCCTCGGCTACGTGACCCAGGCCTGGGGCCAGGGCTTCAATGCGGGGCCGCGGGTCGGCGTCCTCGACCGCTGCGCTGCCGACATCCGCAACCTGGCCGATCGCACCGGCGAGCCGGTCAGCCTGCTCGGCTGGAGCCTGGGCGGCCTCTACGCCCGCGAGATGGCCAAGGAGCATCCCGAGATCACGCGCTGCGTGATCACGCTCGGCACGCCCTTCACCGGCCATCCGCGCGACACCAACGCATGGCGGGTCTACGAATGGCTCACCGGCACCAGCGTCGGCGATCCGGACGTGATGGCCCAGATGCGGATCGCACCGCCGGTGCCGACGACCTCGATCTTTTCGCGCAGCGACGGCATCGTCGCCTGGCGCTGCAGCCTGAACGAGCCCGGCCCGCTGGCCGAGAACGTCGAGGTGCCCGCCAGCCATGTCGGCATGGGCATGAATCCGGCCGCGCTCTACGCCATCGCCGACCGGCTCGCGCAGCCGATCGGGCAGTGGAGGCCGTTCGAGGTGTCCGGAGCGCGGCGCTGGTTCTTCCGTACCCGCACGCCCGAGCGAATGACCGCGGTCGCGGCCCGATGACCCGCCCGCAGCGCCGCGACCGCCTCTGATGCAGATCTCAGCCAACGGCATCGCGCTCGAGATCGAGGATCACGGTTCGCCGCAGGGCGAGCCGCTGCTCCTGATCATGGGCCTGGGCATGCAGTTGCTCGGCTGGCATGAGGACTTCGTCGACTCGCTCGTGGCACGCGGCTTTCGCGTGATCCGCTTCGACAACCGCGACATCGGCCTCAGCCAGAGCTTCGACGCCGCGGGCGTGCCCAATCTGACGCTCGATTCCCTGCGCTTCGCCCTCGGCCTGCGGGTCAAGAGCCCGTACACCCTCGACGACATGGCAGCCGACAGCGTCGCCGTGCTCGACGTGCTCGGCATCGACAAGGCCCATGTCTGCGGCGCGTCGATGGGCGGCATGATCGCCCAGCGCGTGGCGGCACGCTACCCGGAGCGGGTGAAGAGCCTCACCCTGATGATGACCTCGAGCGGCGCCCGCCACCTGCCGGGACCTTCGCTGAAGGTGCGCGGGGCGATGATCTCGCGGCCGAAGGACCAGCGGCTGCCGAGCATCGTCGAGCATTACGTCGACCTCTACGGGCTGATCGGCAGCCCGGCGTATCCGCCCGGCAAGGACTACCTGCGCGAGCGCTTCACGCGCTCGATCAAGCGCTCCTACCGGCCGGCCGGGACGGCGCGGCAGATGGTCGCGATCGCCGCCGACGGCGACCGGACGCCGTTGCTCGGTACGCTCCGGCCGCCGACCCACGTCATCCACGGCGCCGTCGATCCGCTGGTGCCGGCGGCCGCGGGCCGCGATCTCGGTGCGCGCATTCCCGGGGCGACGCTCGACATCATCGACGGCATGGGCCACGACCTGCCGAAGGAGCTGTGGCCGCGGTTCGTCGCCGGCATCGCCGGCGCCGCGGCGCGCGCCTGAGGCGGCGCGCGCCGCGGTCGGTCGACAGGCCGCGTCAGGCCTTCAGCTGATCCCTGATCGGCAGGTTGCGGATGCGCTTGCCGGTGGCGGCGAAGATCGCGTTGGCCAGCGCCGGCGCGATCGGCGGCACGCCGGGCTCGCCCGCGCCGCCGAGCGGCGCGTCGTAGTCGCCGGGGATCAGGTGCACGACGATTTTCTTCGGCGCGGCGTTCATGCGCAGCACCTCGAACTGGTGGAAGTTGTCCTGCTGCGCGCGGCCGTCCTTGAAGCTGATCTCGCCCGACAAGGCGTTGCCCAGGCCCATCATGCAGGCGCCCTCCATCTGCGAGCGCACGCGCTCCGGGTTGACGATGGCGCCGCAGTCGATCGCGATGTCGACCTGCGGGATCGTCAACTTGCCGCTCGCGTCCACCGCCACCTCGACCACCGTTGCCACATAGGTGGTGAAGCTGTAGTGCGCGGCGATGCCCTGGCCCCGGCCCTTGGCGAGCGGCTTGCCCCAGTTCGCTTCCTTGGCCACGGTGGTGGCGACGCGGCGCAGCCGGCCGATGTCGATCGGGTAGGCGGTCGGGTCCTCGCCGTGGTTCCAGGTGTCGTTGATGTCGCGCGGGTCGATCCGGCGCGGCGGCCCGAGCAGCTCGAGCAGGTAGTCCTTCGGGTCGCGCCCGGCCGCGTTGGCCATCTCGCAGACGAAGGACTGGACCGCGAACGCGTGCGGGATGTTCGACACCGCGCGGTACCAGCCGATGCGCGTGTGCGCCGCGGCCTCGGGGTTCTCGACCCGCATGTTGGGCACCGCGAACGGCACGTTGGCCAGGCCCATGCCGAGCTCGATCGGCGACTCGGTCTTCGGGTCGGGCATGAACAGCGCCATCAGCGTCGGCCCGACGCTGCGGTGCAGCCAGGCGACGGGCTTGCCGCTCGCGTCGAGCCCGGCTTCCAGCCGCTCGACCGAGACCGTGTGGTAGTAGGAATGGTGCAGGTCGTCCTCGCGTGTCCACACCACCTTGACCGGCTTGCCACCGGTCTCGCGCGCCAGCAGCGCCGCCTCGGTCGCGAAGTCGCCCTTGCTCTTGCGGCCGAAGCCCCCGCCCAGCAGGGTGACGTTGACCGTCACCTTGTCGGCCGGCAGGTCGAGCCGCTTGGCCACATCGCTACGCACCGCCTGCGGGCTCTGGAACGGGCCCCACAGTTCGCAGCGGCCGTCCTTCATCCGCGCGGTAGCGGCCGGCGGCTCCATCGGCGCCTGCGTCAGGTGCGGCATGTAGTACTGCGCCGTCACGGTCTTGGCGGCCGTCTTCATCGCCCCGTCGACATCGCCATGGTTGCGGATCAGCTTTCCGGGGCGGCCGGCAGCCGCTTCCATGGCCGTCCGATAGCTGTCGGATGCATAGACCGCGTTCGGGCCGGCCTCCCAGTCGAGCTTGAGCGCCTTGCGGCCGTTCATCGCGGCCCAGGTGTTGGTGGCGATCACCGCCACGCCGGACAGCGGCTGAAAGGCGCTCGGCACCGGCGAGCCCTTGATCTCGACGACCTTGACGACGCCGCGCACCTTCATCGCCTCGGCCGGATCGAAGCCGCGCAGCGTGCCGCCGTAGACCGGCGTGCGGGCGATGACCGCGAACAGCATGTCGGGCAGCACCACGTCCTGGCCGTAGATCGCGTTGCCGGTGGTCATGTCGAAGCCGTCGATGATCGGCGTCTTGCCCTTGCCGATGTAGCGGAAGTCGGCCGGCGTCTTCAGGCGCAGGTCGGCCTTTGCCGGCACCGGCAGCTTGGCCGCATCCGCGGCGACCTCGCCGAAGCCGAGGGTGCGGCCGGTGGGCTTGTGGATCAGCTGGTGGTTCTTGGCCTGCACCTCGGACGCCGGCACGCCCCAGCGCGCTGCGGCCGCGCCTTCCAGCATCTGTCGTGCCGCGGCCCCGCAACGGCGCATCGGCATGAAGAAGTGGCGCGTGGTGCGCGACCCGTCGGTGTCCTGGTTGCCGAAGCGCGCCTCGTCGCCCTGCGCCTGGACCACGCGCACCCTGGCCCAGTCGGCCTCCAGCTCGTCGGCCAGGATCATCGGCACGCCGGTGCGCACGCCCTGGCCCATCTCGGCACGGTGGCAGGTGATGATGACGCTGCCGTCGCCGGTGATGGAAACGAAGACGAGCGGGTTCTCGACCACGCCGTTGGGCATGCCGTAGGCGCCGTACTTGGGTGGCTCCGCCTGGGCCGAGGCCTGCTCGGGCCACCCCAGCGCCAGGGAGAAGCCGCCGACGCCGGCGGCGGTGGTGCCGAGGAACTCGCGGCGCGACAGTTGCAGTTCAGAGGTGCTCATGTCATGCCTCCTTCACGCCGGCGGCCTGCTTGATGGCCGCCTTGATGCGTGTGTAGGTGCCGCAGCGGCAGATGTTCCCGGACATCGCCGATTCGATCTCGGCGTCGGTCGGCTTCTTCTTGGAGGCAAGCAGCGCTGCCGCCTGCATGATCTGCCCCGACTGACAGTAGCCGCATTGCGGCACGCCCTGCTCGCGCCAGGCCACCTGCAGCGGATGCTGGCCCTTGGCATCGAGCCCTTCGATGGTGGTGACCTTCTTGCCCAGGGCGGCGCTCATTGGCGTCATGCAGGAGCGCACTGCGGCGCCGTCGAGATGCACGGTGCAGGCACCGCAGAGGGCCATGCCGCAACCGAACTTCGTGCCCGTCATCTGCAGCCCGTCGCGCAGATACCAGAGCAGGGGCATCGCGGGATCGCCGTCGAAATCGCGCGCGGCACCGTTGACCGTCAATGAAGCCATGTCCTTGTCTCCTGTCGGTGCCCTGCGTCTCGAGCGTGGGTGCTGGCGCAGGTGGGCGCAATCTAGTCCTGCCGCCGCATCAATACAAGCCCTGCAGCGGAAAAATCGGCGGCTGCTCCGAGGGGACGGCCGACGTGTATCAGTGGCGAAGCCCGCAATGTCGCGCCCGGCGGCGGCATCGGCACAATCGCCTCGATGAATGCCTTCCGGCCCTCGGATTGGCGCTTGTCGGTCGCGCCCATGATGGACTGGACCGATAGGCACTGCCGCTACTTCCATCGCCTGCTGAGCCGCCGCGCCCGGCTCTACACCGAGATGGTGACGACCGGCGCGCTGCTGCACGGCGACGTGCCGCGGCACCTCGACTTCGACCCGGCCGAGCAGCCGGTCGCCCTGCAGCTCGGCGGCAGCGAGCCCTCGGAGTTGGCCGCGGCCGCGCGCCTGGGCGAGCGCTGGGGCTATGCCGAGATCAACCTCAACTGCGGCTGCCCGAGCGAGCGGGTGCAGCGCGGCTCGTTCGGCGCCTGCCTGATGGCCGAGCCTCTGCTCGTGGCCGACTGCATCAAGGCGATGCGCGACGTCGTCTCCGTGCCGGTGACCGTCAAGCACCGGATCGGCATCGACCGGCTCGAGAGTTACGACTTCGTGCGCGACTTCGTCGGCACGGTCGCGGCTTCGGGCGGTTGCGAGGTCTTCATCGTCCACGCCCGCAATGCCTGGCTGCAGGGCATCAGCCCGAAGGAGAACCGCGAGCTGCCGCCGCTGCGCTACGAGACCGTGGCACAACTGAAGCGCGAATTCCCGGGGCTCGCCTTCGTCGTCAACGGCGGCATCAAGTCGGAAGGGCAGATCGCGGCGCAGCTCGAGGCGGTCGACGGCGCGATGATCGGCCGCGAGGCCTACCACCATCCCTGGACGATGGCGTCGTGGGACGAGCGCTTCTTCGGCGACTGGCCGAGCGCGCTCGAGCGCGACGCGGTCGAGGCGGCGATGGTCGAGTACATGGAACGGCAGATGCGCGAGCGCGACGAGCCCTGGTCGCGGATCGCCCGTCACATGATCGGACTGCGCAACGGCGAGCCCGGCGCCCGCCGCTGGCGTCAGGTGTGGTCGGACCACGGCCTGAAGGGCGAATCGCCCCGGACCGTGTCGCGCCTGGCGCGCGCCGCGCTCGCGCCGTCCTTGGCCGGGCATGATGCCGAGCTGCCCGCCTGAGCGGGCGCCGAAAAACACCGACAACGAGAGAGAGAGCTTCCATGGCGAACCGGAACACCGCCCTCGACGACGAGCTTCGGGCCTACCTCGTCGCCCATTCGGCCCGCGAGACTCCAGCACAGGCCGGCCTGCGCGAGGCGACCCGCTCGCAGCCGGCGGCGGGCATGCAGATCGGCCCCGAGCAGGCGCAATTCCTCGGGCTGCTGGTCAAGCTCATCGGCGCCCGCCGGACGATCGAGATCGGCGTCTTCACCGGCTACAGCGCGCTCGCCGTGGCGCAGGCGCTGCCCGAGGACGGACGGGTTCTCGCCTGCGACATCAGCGACGAGTACACCCGGGTCGGCCGGCCGTTCTGGGAGGCGGCGGGCGTCGCCTCGAAGATCGACCTGCAGCTCGGGCCGGCGCTCGCCACGCTCGATGCCCGCCTCGCTGCCGGCGAGGCCGGGCAGTACGACTTCGCCTTCATCGACGCCGACAAGTCCGGCTACGACGCCTACTACGAGCGCTGCCTCGTCCTGCTGCGACCGGGCGGATTGATCGCCATCGACAACGTGCTCTGGGGCGGCAGTGTCGCCCGTCCGACAAAGGATGCCGATACGACCGCGCTGCAGGCGCTGAACGCCAAGATCCACGCCGACGACCGGGTCGACATGGCGATGCTGCCGATCGGCGACGGCGTCACCCTGGCGCGCAAGCGCTAGCCGCGCCCGGCGCGTTCGCTCAGGGCGCGGCGGTCGCCCCCGAGCGCCAGCTCGCGAGCACCACGCCGATCAGCGCCAGCGCGAACGCGGCCGCCTGCGCGAGCGTGACCTGCTCGCCGAGGAACATCACGCCGACCGTGGCGGCGCTGATCGGCAGGAACACGGTGAACACGCCGGCCGAGGAGGCAGGCACGTGCTTCAGGCCGGTCATCCACAGCCAGACCGTCAGCACGCTGGCCGAGATTGCGTAGACGACGAGCAGCACGTACGACTGCTGGGGAATGAAGTTCCAGGCAAAGCCGGGCAGTTGCCAGAGCGCCAGCGGCGTCACCAGCGCCAGGCCCCAGAGGTTGATCAGGGCGCTGATCCGCTTCGGCCCGACCCGGGCCGAGAGCTTCTTGCCGAGGACGACGTAGAGCGCCTCGCAGAACGCGGCGCCGAGGAGAAGCAGGGCACCGAGCAGCGAGCCGCTGGCGAGCTCGCCCTCCGCGTCGCGGGCGAAGGCGACCAGGGCGATGCCGGCGATGGCGCAGGCGATGCCGAGCATCACCCGCCCGCCCGGGCGCTCGCCGAGCAGCGCCCAGGAAAGGGTCGCGACCACCGCCGGGATCGCCGCCATGATCACGCCCGCTGCCAGTGCCGAGCTGCGGTAGACGCCGGCGAGCATGCAGATCGAGAACAGGAAGTTGCCGAAGAACGATTCGAGGAACAGCAGGCGATGGGTGCGCGCATCCAGCGGCTGCTCGTTCGCGGGGCGGCGCAGCCACGGCGCCATCGCCACGGCGGCGATCGCGAAGCGCAGCCAGGCGAGCAGGAACACCGGGAAGATCACGACCAGCGCCTTGGAGAAGCCGACGTAGGCGCCGACGATCGCCATCGCCAGGGCGAGGCAGAAATAGGAGAGCAGGGCGCTCATGGCGACGGCCCCCGCTGCGCGGCCGCCACGTCCTGGGCGCGGCGGCGCTCGTTGCGCGCGAGCACGAAGCTCGCCGCGACCACGCCGATCGCCACCAGAGCGATGATGATCGTCGCCACGGCGTTGACGCTCGGGTTGAGGCCGAGGCGGGCACGCGAGAAGATCACCAGCGGCATGGTGGTCGCGCCCGGCCCGGAGAGAAAGGCCGAGAGCACGACGTCGTCGAGCGAGAGGGTGAAGGTGAGCAGGAAGGCCGAGAGCAGGGCCTGGGAGATCATCGGCAGGGTCACCAGCCAGAACACCTGCCAGGGGCGGGCGCCGAGGTCCATCGCCGCC
>DATCGH010000552.1:0-6855 GCA_036509055.1 Caldimonas sp. | reverse complement strand
AGCGCGCCGATCGCCTGCGCGTCGGCGCGGAACGGCGCGTCGGCCTGGACGATCACCTGGTAGGTCTTGCCGAACTTGGTGAAGTCGTTGACGTAGAGCGAGCCGAGGTTGACCTGCATCGTGTCGTAGATGTCGCCGAGGATGACGCCCATCTGCTTGGCGCGGACGCGATCGACGTTGGCATAGAGCTGCGGCACGTTGATGTCGTAGGTCGAATACGGCGTGCCGATGCTCGACTTCGGGTTGCCGTAGACCTGCCCGAGCACGCCCCAGACGCCGCCGTAGAGCGCCTGCTCGCCGAGACCTTCGCGGTCCTGCACCTGGACCTTGAAGCCGCCGGCGTTGCCGAGGCCGTCGACCGCCGGCGGCGGCACGACGAACATGCGCGCCCCCTGGATCTGCTGGATCGCGCCGTTGACCTTGCCGAGGATCGCGAACTTCGACAGGTCGGCGGTCTTGCGCTCCTCGAAGGGCTTGAGGCCGAAGAAGACGATGCCCTCGTTCGGCGCGGCCGAAAAGCCGGCGATCGAGAGCCCCGGGAAGGCGACCGAGTCGACGATGCCGGGCACGCCGAGCGCGATCTCGCTCATCCGCCGGATCACGGCCTCGGTGCGGTCGAGCGAGGCGCCAGCCGGCAGCTGGGCGATGCCGATCAGGTACTGCTTGTCGGGCGCCGGCACGAAGCCCGCGGGCAGGCGCACGAACAAGAGGCCGGTCAGGCCGAGCAGCACCGCGTAGACGATCATCGCCAGCGTCTTGCGCTTGACGATGCCGGTGACGCCGCGGCTGTAGTCGTCGCTGCGCCGGCCGAACCAGCGGTTGAACCAGCGGAAGAACGGGCCGAAGAGCATGTCCATCGCCCGCATCAGCCAGTCCTTCGGCCCGTCGTGCGGCCTGAGCAGCAGCGCCGCCAGCGCCGGCGAGAGGGTCAGCGAGCTGAACGCCGAGATCACGGTGCTGATGGCGATCGTCACGGCGAACTGCTTGTAGAACTGGCCGGTCAGGCCGGGCACGAAGGCGAGCGGCACGAACACGGCGCAGAGCACCAGGGCGATGGCGATGATCGGCCCCGAGACCTCCTGCATCGCCTTGATGGTGGCCTCGTGCGGGCTCAATCCCGCCTCGATGTTGCGCTCGGCGTTCTCGACCACGACGATCGCGTCGTCGACGACGATGCCGATCGCCAGCACCATGGCGAAGAGCGTCAAGGTGTTGATCGAGTAGCCGAGGAGCAGCAGGAAGGCGAAGGTGCCGACGATCGACACCGGCACCGCCAACAGCGGGATGATGGAGGCGCGCCAGGTCTGCAGGAAGATGATGACGACCAGCACCACCAGCAGCACCGCCTCGATCAGGGTGCGCACCACCTTCTCGATCGAGGTCTGCACGAACCGGGTCGGGTCGTAGACGATGTCGTAGTCCATGCCCTGCGGAAACTCGGGCTTGAGCCGCTCCATCGCCCGGCGCACGTTGTTCGAGAGCGCGAGCGCATTCGATCCCGGCGCCTGGAACACGGCGATCGCCGCCGCCTCCTTGTTGTTGAGCAGGCTGCGCAGCGAGTAGGTGCCCGACGACAGTTCCACCCGGCCGAGATCGCGGATCCGGATCAGGCCGCCAGTGGACGGCTCGGTGCGGACGATGATGTCGCCGAACTGCTCCTCGTTGGCGAGGCGCCCCTGGGTGTTGACCGCGAGCTGGAAGTCGGTGCCCTTGGGCGAGGGCGGCGCGCCGACCGTGCCGGCGGCGACCTGGGCGTTCTGCTCGCGGATCGCGGCGATCACCTCGCCGCTGGTGATGCTGCGCGCGGCGAGCTTGCCCGGGTCGAGCCAGACGCGCATCGCATAGTCGCCGGCGCCGAACAGGATCACCGAGCCCATGCCGGGAATGCGCAGCAGCTCGTCGCGGACATTGAGCTGGCCGTAGTTGCGCAGATAGAGCGCGTCGCGGCTGTTGTCGGGGCTCACCAGGTGAACCACCATGGTCAGGTTCGGGCTCGACTTCTCGGTCGTGACGCCGATCTGGCGAACGATGTCCGGCAACCGCGGCAGCGCCCGGTTGATCCGGTTCTGCACCGCGGTCTCGGCGACCTCGGGGTTGGTGCCGATCTTGAACGTCACCGTCAGCGTCAGGCTGCCGTCGGCGCTCGCCTGCGAATCGAAATAGAGCAGGTTCTCGACGCCGTTGATCTGCTCCTCGAGCGGGGTGGCCACCGTCTCGGAGATGACGCGCGGGTTGGCGCCGGGAAACTGCGCCCGCACCACGACCTGCGGCGGCGCCACTTCCGGATACTCGGAGACCGGCAGCTGCAGGATCGCCAGCGTGCCGATCAGGAAGATGAAGATCGAGATCACGCCGGCGAAGCGCGGCCGGTCGATGAAGAAGCGGGAGATGTCCATGGCGACGGCGCTCAGCCCTTGGCCGCGGAGGCGGCCGGTGCGGCGCCCGGCGGGCCGGGGGGCGGGGGAAAGATCGGCATGCCGCTGGCATCGACCTTCAGCACCTGCGGCGCCACCGGCACGCCCGGAATCACGCGCTGCAGCCCGTCGACCACGACCAGCTCGCCGGCCTTGAGCTGGCCGGTGACCACCCGCATGCCGTCGATCAGCGTCCCCGGCTTGACCTCGCGGAACTGCGCCGGGCCGGGGGCGGCGCCGACGACGAAGACGAACTTCTTGGTCTGGTCGGTGCCGATCGCCCGGTCGGGCACGAGCACGGCGTCGTAGGCGCTCGTGCCTTCCATGCGCAGGCGCGCGGCGAGGCCGGGCGTGAAGCGGCCCTTGGCGTTGTCGAAGGTGGCGCGCATCCGGATCGCGCCGGTCTGCGGGTTGAGCCGGTTGTCGATGAAGTCGACCTGGCCGGCGTGCGGGAAGCCCTGCTCGTTGGCCAGGCCCATCTTCACCTTCAGGGGGCGATCGCCGCCCTTCTCGTCGCCGCGCAGCCGTAGGTAGGTCTGCTCGCTGCCGTCGAAATAGGCGTAGACCCTGCTCACGCCGGCGATCGAGGTCAGCACCGACTGCTCGTTCACGAGGTTGCCGACGGTGATGTTGGCGCGCGAGGCCCGCCCGGCGATCGGCGCCCGAACCTGGGTGTATTCGAGATTGAGCCGGGCGGTGCGCAGCGCCGCCTCGGCGCCCTGGATGTCGGCCTGGGAGGTGCGCGTGCCGGAGGTGAGCTGGTCGAACTCCTGGCGCGAGATCGCCTGCGAGTCGAGCAGGGTCTTGGCCCGCGCCAGCTCGCTCTGCGCCAGCTCGGCCCGTGCCTTGGCGGCGGCGAGCTGCGACTGCGCCCGTGCCGCCTCGGCCTCGAACGGCCGCGGGTCGATCGTGAACAGCTGCTGGCCCTTCTGCACGGAGGCGCCGTCGCTGAAGTGGATCTTCTCGATCGTGCCCGACACGCGCGGCCGGAGCTCGACATAGTCGGTGGCCTCGAGCCGGCCGCTGAACTCCTCGCTGTCGACCACCGTGCGCTGCACGGCCGGCGCCGCGCTGACCGGCGGCGCTTGCGGCGGTCCGCCTTGCGCGTCGGCCGACTGGCTGCAGCCGCCCAGGCCGAGCGAGAGCATCGCAAGCACGGCGGCACACATCCCGCCCCGCCGAAGCCAAGCCGCGGCAGCGGAAGGAAGAGCGATTCGACGTCCGACCGCAAGGTCGACTGGAACTGACATGGAAGGACTCCCGATGAATCGGCGAAGGTCGTCGGCAACGGCCGCTAAGGCCGGGTCCCTTCGGCCCGCGGCCGGCTTCGGTGTGGAAGTCGGCGCATGTTGTTGTTCTGAACGTGCATGGTAGTGAGCAGCAACCCGTCGTCAGCCCGCTCCGAAATGCCCATGTCGGACGCAAGCCCAAGTGCAGAACGCATGCCCCCGGGCTTGTGCTAGGCAGGCGCCCGCCTCGCCAGGGGGCGTCGCAGAGAATGGGTCATGACGGTCTTTGCCGCATCCGCCGTTGGGATGGCCCCCGGGCCGCGCCGCCGAGTGGCCGGGCGCGGCGAACGGCGATGAGCTGGGAACGCTGGCGCGCCGACAACCTCGCCGGCTGGGAGGATCGGGTGCCGATCCACACCGGGCCTGAGGGCTACGACGTTGCCGGCCTCCTCGCCGACCCGATGCGCCTGAGCGCCACCGTGCGCCACGACCGCAACGCCCTCGGCCCGCTCGACGGGCTCGAGGTGGCGCACCTGCAATGCCATCTCGGCACCGACACGCTCTCGCTGCTGCGCCTGGGCGCGGTGTCGGTCTCGGGTCTCGACTTCTCGCCGAGCGCCATCGCCCATTGCCGTTCGCTGTTCGGGCGCGCCGGCGTCCAAGGCCGCTTCGTCGAGGGCGACGTCTTCGATGCCGTGCGGCTGCTCGGCCGGACCTACAACCTGGTCTACGCCTCGATCGGCGCGATCAACTGGATCCCGTCGATCGGCCGCTGGCTCGCCGTTGCCGCCGCGCTGCTCGAGCCCGGCGGCCGGCTCTACCTGCGCGATGTCCATCCGATGGCGATGGCGATCGACCCGACGTCCGATCTCGAGCTGCGCCTGCGCTTTCCCTACGGCGAGCGGCCCGAGCCGGTGACCCTGCACGACCCGCAGACCTACGCCGGCGACGGCACGCCGGTGGCGCACGCGACGACCCACGAGTGGTCGCATGGCCTCGGCGAGATCGTCCAGGGCGCGCTCGACGCCGGGCTGGTCGTGCGCGGCCTGGTCGAGCACTACTACACCGAGTGGCAGATGCTCGAGTCGATGGTCAAGGACGGCGACGACCGCTGGCTCCTGCCCGAGGCGCCGGAGCGGCTGCCGCTCCTCTTCACGCTGCAGGCGACCCGGCCCGGTTGACGCCGTCGGGCAGGGGTCGAAGAATGCCGCCGAAGGTGCGACGGCTCGCGCCGGGAGGAAGCGATGGCCGGCGTCACCCCGAAGTTCAAGATCGCGTGGACCAAGAAGGGCAAGGCGACCTATTCGGTCCCGGGCAGCACCTACGAGGACGCGTTCGCCTTCTTCTCGAAGATGAACGCCGCGAAGAAGGAGTGGGCGATCTTCCACCACGAGAAGCCCAACGTCGACCTGCTGCCGACGAAGAGCGAGCCGATCACCGATGTGACGTTGAACATCGGCTTCGTCATCACCATGCCGTCGTGGTCGAAGGCCGGCTCTCTCGGCTCGAAGCGCAAGGCGGCCTGGGACAAGATGATGACCGCGCTCGCCAAGCACGAGGAGAACCATCGCCTCATCTTTCTCGAGGAGGCGGCCAAGTTCGGCGAGAAGGTGACGGCCAAGACCGACCTGACGCGCAAGGTCCTGAAGCCGATGCTCGACCAGTTCTCGAAGGACGTGAAGGCGGCGCAGGACCTCTACGACGGCAAGACGGGTCACGGCGAAAAGGAGGGCGTGTTCCTGCCCGCGCCCGACCAGGTCAAGGACTGAGCGGCTCCGATCTCCATGTCCGGAAGCGGCGAGCCGGCGCGGCCGCCGGCAGCGAGGATGCCCCCTCCCGAACGAGGAAAAGCATCATGGCCTTTCGCATCACCGGGCTCGACCCCGAGCCGTTCAAGCCGCTGTTCGACCTTTCCGACGAAGCCCTCGCCGCCCGCGGCGCGCTGCGCGTCTTCGCCGACGACCCGCGCATGCCGTGCCGCGTGAGCATGGCGCACGCCGAGCTCGGCGAGGAGCTGCTGCTCCTCAACCACACGCACCAGCCGGCGAACACGCCGTACCGCTCGACCCATGCGATCTACGTCCGCAAGCTCGCCGATCGCGCCTTCGAGGCGATCGACACCGTGCCCGAGGTGATGAGCTCGCGGCTGGTCGCGGTGCGCGCCTTCGACGCGCGCCACATGATGATCGATGCCGATGTGAGCGAGGGCGACGCGACCGGCGCGCTGATCGAGCGGCTGCTCGAAAATCCCGAGGCGAGCTACCTGCAGGCGCACTACGCCCGGCGCGGCTGCTACGCGGCGAGGATCGAGCGCGCCTGACGCGACAGGCGTCACGCTTGCCTCGCGCCGCGGCGGCGGCCCTGCGAACGGATGCGCGACACTCGTCGCGATGCTGTCGTTCGTCGTTCCCGCCCACAACGAGGAGGCCTCGGTCGCCGCCGTGGTGGCGGCGATCGCCGCCGCCGCCACCGCGGCCGGCGCGGCGCACGAGATCGTCGTCGTCGACGATGCCTCGACCGATGCGACCGCGGCGCGCGCCGCCGCGGCCGGGGCACGGGTGGTGCCGGTCGCCTTCCGGCAGATCGCCGCGACGCGCAACGCCGGCGCGCGCGTGGCGCACGGTGAAGCCTTCGTCTTCGTCGATGCCGACACGCTGATCGGCGCCGATGTCGTCGCCGGGGTGATGCGCGTCCTGGCCGGCGGCGCGATCGGCGGCGGCGCCGCGATCCGCTTCGACGAGCCGGTGCCGCGCTGGGTGCGCTGGACCCTGCCGGCGTTCCTGTGGCTGTTCCGGCGGCTGCGCTTCACCGGCGGCTGCTTCCTCTTCAGCACGCGGGCGGCGTTCGAGGCCGTGGGTGGCTTCGACGAGACCCTCTACGCCTCCGAGGAGCTGACCCTGTGCCGGGCGCTGCAGCGGCAGGGCGAGTTCGTGATCCTGCGCGAGTCGGTGCTCACCTCGGGCCGCAAGGTCCGGACCTACAGCGGCCGCGAGATCCTGCGCGATGCGCTGCGCATCGCCTTCGCCGGCCGCGCCGGCGTGCGCGACCGCTCGCGCCTGGACATCTGGTATGCGCCGCGCCGCGCGGACCCGGCCGAGCGGCCCTGAGCCGCGGCGCGCCGGTCAGCGCGCCGCCCGCTTCGCCTCGAGGAAATCGCAGGCCACGTTCGCCAGCGCCCGCACGCCGACGACGAGGCTCTTCTCGTCGATGAA
>DATCGH010000551.1:0-5559 GCA_036509055.1 Caldimonas sp. | reverse complement strand
ATGCGACCAGCCGAAGCCGCGCGACTCCTCGAAGCTGTCGGCATAGTGGGCGGCCAAGCTGTAGAGCTTCTTCGGGATGCAGCCGACGTTGACGCAGGTGCCGCCGAGCGCGCCATCTTCGGCGACGGCCACCCGCATGCCGCGCTGGCCGGCCATGCGCGCCGCGCGCACGCCGGCGCTGCCGGCGCCGATGATGAAGAGATCGAATCCCGGGCTCGCCACCCTGCGGACGATACCCGTTGCGGCGTTTTCAGGCGCGCGTCAGACTTCTCGCTCCGATGCGGAACCGGAGAAACGACCGATGCGGATCCTGAAGTGGACGGCCGGCGTGATCGTCGCCCTGATCGTGCTGCTGCTGGTCGTGGGTTTCTTTCTCCCCGCCAGCTTCACCGTCGTCCGTTCCGCCGAGATCGCCGCGCCGCCGGACAAGGTCTACGCCCTGGTGGCCGATCCGCGCGGCTGGAAGCAGTGGTCGGCCTGGAACCGGCGCGATCCGCAGATGCAGATCGAGTACAGCGGCCCGCCGGCCGGCATGGGCGCGAAGTGGACCTGGAAGAGCAAGAGCCAGGGGGATGGCGAGATGACCTTCACCGCCGCCGAGCCGGCGAAGCGGGTCGCCTTCGATCTCTATTTCCCCGATTTCGGCACGACGTCGAAGGGCGAGCTCCGCTTCGAGCCGGCGGGCGCTGGAACCCGCGTCACCTGGACCATGAACGGCGACATGGGCAGGAACCCGCTCTACCACTGGTTCGCGCTCGGCGCCGACCGTATGGTCGGCAAGGACTTCGCCGAGGGGCTCGCCGGACTGAAGGCCGTCGCCGAGAAGCCGTAGCGGCCGCAACCCACGGCCGCGGCCGCTTCAGGCCAGCGCCTTGCGCAGCAGCTCGGCCACCAGGCCGTTGATCCCGCCGTCGTGGCCGCCGGCGCGCTCGCGCAGCGCGGCGGCGAGGTCGGAGGGCAGCTTGCAGGCGAAAGGCACGAGGCCGGCGGCGGCGTCGAGACGGCGCTGCTCGCGCCGGTCGGGCACGGCCGAGGCGCCCTGGGCGAAGCGCCCGGGAGTGCCCGCGCCCTTCATGTCCCCGCCGATCTTCTTGCCGATCAGCTTGTCGAGGTCGGACTTCTTCATGCTCATGGTCAGGCTCTTTGCGGCGATGCGGAATTGTCGCGCGAGTCGGCAGGCTCCGACCCCTTACAGTCCGCCGATGGCTCAGAAGGCAACTGTGTGCAAGGCGACGCTGCAGATCGCCGACATCGATCGCGGACTCTATGCCGACCACGCGCTGACGGTCGCGCGCCATCCTTCGGAGAACGACGAGCGGATGATGGTGCGGCTGCTGGCGTTCGCGCTCTGCGTGCCCGCGGATGCGCGCGACGGCGGCCTGGAGTTCGCCAAGGGCATGTGGGATCCCGACGAGCCCGAGCTCTGGCAGAAGGACCTCACCGGCCGCATCGTCCAGTGGATCGAGGTCGGCCAGCCCGAGGAACGGCGCATCGCCAAGGCGAGCGGCCGCGCCGACCGGGTCAGCGTGTTCGCCTTCGGCAGCTCGGCCCTGGCGTGGTGGGCGGGCCTCGGCAGCCGGATCGCGCGCGCCGGCAACGTCGAGGCCTGGCGGCTCGCGCCGGAGCAGAGCCGAGAGCTCGCCGGCCTGGCCAGCCGCAGCATGCAGCTCCAGGTGAACCGCCAGGACGGCGCCATCTTCGTTTCCGACGGCGAGCGCTCGGTGCAGGTCGTTCCCGAGCGTCTCGAGGGCCGATGAGCCACATCGAGGGGATGGCCGTCGGGCCGCAGCAGGTTCTCGATTTCTGGTTCGGTGCGCCGGACAGCGCCGAATTCGGCACCCAGCGCAAGGCGTGGTTCGTCAAGGATGCGGAGTTCGATCGCCGCATCGTCGAGCGATTCGGCCCGACCATCGAGCGGGCCCTGCGCGGCGAGCTCGACGCGTGGGCGCAGACGCCGTCCGGCGCGCTCGCGCGCATCCTGCTTCTCGACCAGTTCACGCGCAACGCGTTTCGCGGCGACCGGCGCGCGTTCGCCGGCGACGCGCAGGCGCTCGCCGCGGCCATTGCGCTGGTCGGCTCGCGCCAGGACGAAAGCCTGCCGTCGGTGCTGCGCGCCTTCGCCTACCTGCCGTTCGAGCATGCCGAGGGCCTGGCGATGCAGGACGAGGCGATTCGCCTCTTCACTCGGCTGGTCGCGACATCGCCGGAACTAGCATCGATGCTCGACTACGCCCATCGGCACCGCTTGGTGATCGAGCGCTTCGGTCGCTTTCCGCACAGAAACACAATCCTCGGCCGCCGCTCCACGGCCGAGGAACTGGCTCACATCGCGACGCCCGGCACGGCTTTCTGAGCCGTCCCGGGCGCGCCGCGATCAATACCGACGCGGGTCGTCCGGACGACGGTCGCGATCGTTCCGCACGCCGTCGCCGTCGCGGTCGCGGTCGTAGCGGTCGTTGATGCGGTCGTTGTCGTCGTCGCGGTCGTAGCGGTTCGCAATGCCGTCGTGATCGGGGTCGCGCCCGGCGTTGCGATCGCGAGAGCCGCGCTGCCAGTGGCCGCTGGTCAGAACCCAGCGATCGCCCTGCTGGACCCATGCCGGGCTGGTGTAGTAGTAACCCGGTCGCTCCTGCATCCAGTGGCCCGCCACCCACTGATAGCGATTGTGGCGATATTCCCAGTAACCGGGCGCCCAGGTGTGGCCGGGACGGTCGACCGGGACGACCTCACGCCGGGGAGCTGGCGGCGCCCTGCGGACTTCGACGGTCATCGGCGCCGAGAAGGCCGACGCCGGACCGACGATGTAGTCGTATTGCGGGCCGTGCATCCAATAGTTCCCGTCGTCGCGCAGGAAGGCACCCTGCGGCGGCGGCGCGGAAAACGCGGGCGCCGAAAAGCCGATCGAGGCGACCGAGAGCGCGGCAACGGCAGCGAGTCTTCCGATCTTCATCATTCTTTCTCCTTGAGAAGGAAGGAGCCCCACTATCGGTAAAAGCACGTGGCTGGGGCATCGGCCCAGGCGACGCCTGCGCGTCGGCATCGTCCGGCAAACCTTGTCGTCCCATGTCGCGACGCGTTGCCCGAATCCCCTTTTTCGATGCAAAACGAAAGCTACCGACGTGATGCTTGGCAGTTCTTCACGTTCCCGCCGCGAGCAAGGTCGCGGATCGGTGCCGCGACACGAGGCCGACGATCACCAGGCTCGCCGCCAGCCAGCCCACCAGGGGCCACCAGACCAGCGCATCGCTGAAGCCGGGCGCCTTCGGCCAGCCGGCGCTGACGCTGCCCATGCGCAACAACGTGGCCAGCGCCAGCACGGACGAGATCGCGCCGGCGAAGGCGCCGGCCTGGCCCGCGCCGCCGCGCGCCAGCGCCCAGGCGAAGGCCGAGGCGATGACACCGGCCCAGGCCGCGCCGGCGACGCACTGGACGGCGATCAACACCGGAAGCGTCGCCACGATCGTTGCCGCGCCGGCCGCCGCGGCCGCGACCAGCGCGGCGCCGCCCATGACCCAGGCCGAAGGCCAGCGCTTGGCGGCGAACGAGAGCGGCACCAGTCCGAGGTTGAAGCCGATCCAGAACACCGGCGAGAGCGTCGGCATTTGTTCGGGCGTGGCCAGGCGCAGATAGAGCGGGGCGCTGTCGATGAAGACATGCACCTGGAAGGCGAGCGCCGCGAACAGGGCCGCGGCGATGACCCCCGGCGCCGGTCCCGCCGCGGTGTCGGCGCCGCGCGCCGGTGCCGCGACCGCCGCGGCGGCCGTCTCGCCGGCGGCGGATTCGCGCAGCAGCTTGCGCTCGACCGCGACCAGGCCGAGCGTCACCAGCGCGAGCGCCAGGCTCGAGAGAACGAACGGTATCCGCGGATCGACGCCGCGCAGGGTGAGGCCGAGGTAGGGCGAGATCGCGTTGGCGACGCCCAGGCCGAGCAGCGACAGCGCCACCAGGACCGGCTGCGCCGGCTTGGCGGCGTGCTTGCCGATGAGCGATAGCGGCGGGGCGCGCAGCGCCGACGAGGTGGCGGCCCAGATCAACGTCAGGGCGAGGAAGACCCCGGGCGAGGCGCCCGGGGCGACGAAGGGCAAGGCGAGGAAGGCGGCGCAGGAGACCAGGGTCGCTGCCAGCAGCCATCCGCCGATCCGGCCGACGGCGCGCGAGACCCGGTCGGCGGCGACGCCGCTGGCGTAGTCGGCGAAGACAAAGACCAGCTGGTCGGCCATGAGGATCCAGGCCACGGCCGCCTTGCCGATGCCGGCCTGGGCCGCGAGCTGCGGCAGGTAGAGGACGTAGACGATCCAGCAGGCGGCGAAGAAGAACTGGACGACGCCGAGGTAGAGGCCGACGCCGGGCATGGTCGACCGCGTCCCCGCAGCGTCAGTGGTTGTCTTTGGGGACGAACGCGCCGCGCCGTCCCACCAGGAAATCGAGATCCGCGCCCTGGTCGGCCTGGAGCACGTGATCGATGTAGAGCTTCCAGTAGCCGCTCTCGAGCGGCGGCACCGGCGGCTTCCAGCCTTGCAGGCGTTTCGCGAGCTCGGCGTCGCTGATGTCGAGATGCAGGCGGCGGTTCGGCACGTCGAGCTCGATGAAGTCGCCGTTCCTGACCGCGGCGAGCGGACCGCCCGCGGCGGCTTCGGGCGCGGTGTGCAGCACCACCGTGCCGTAGGCCGTGCCGCTCATGCGCGCGTCGCTGATGCGGACCATGTCGGTGATGCCCTTCCTCAGCACCTTGGGCGGCAGCGGCATGTTGCCGACCTCGGCCATGCCCGGGTAGCCCTTGGGGCCGCAGTTCTTCAGCACCAGGATGCAGGTCTCGTCGACGTCGAGGCTCTCGTCGTCGATCCGCTTGTGGAAGTCGTCGCTGTCCTCGAACACCACGGCGCGGCCGCGATGCGTCATCAGCGCCGGCGTCGCTGCGCTCGGCTTGATGATCGCACCGCGCGGCGCCAGGTTGCCGCGCAGCACGGCGATGCCGGCCTTGGCCTTGAACGGCTCGGCCATCGTCTTGATGACTTCGGTGTTGAAGTTCTCGGCGTCGGCGATGTTCTCGCCCACGGTCTTGCCGCTGGCCGTGACCGCGCCCAGGTGCAGCAGCGGCGCGATCTCCTTCATCACCGCCGGCAGGCCACCGGCGTAGCAGAAGTCCTCCATCAGGTGCGCACCCGAGGGCTGCAGGTTCACCAGGCAGGGCAGCTCGCTTGCAAGCCGGTCGAAGTCGTCGATGCCGAGCTTGACGCCGATCCGGCCGGCGATGGCGATCAGGTGGATCACGGCGTTGGTCGAGCCGCCGATCGCGGCGAGCGTGCGGATGGCGTTCTCGAACGCCTCGCGGGTCAGGATGTCGGCGAGCTGCTGGTCCTCGTGGACCATGTCGACGATGCGCCGGCCGGCCATGCGCGCCAGGACGTTGCGCCGGCCGTCGACCGCGGGATAGGCGGCGTTGCCGGGCAGGCCGATGCCGAGCGCCTCGACCATCGAGGCCATCGTGCTCGCCGTGCCCATGGTCATGCAGTGGCCGTGGCTGCGGTGCATGCAGCTCTCGGCGTCGAAGAACTGCTC
>DATCGH010000550.1:0-3412 GCA_036509055.1 Caldimonas sp. | reverse complement strand
CCAGCGGCACCTTCTTCAGGCCCTCGGGCAGGCGCTTCAGCGGGTCGGCGCTGCCGCGGCGCATGTAGTACTCAGGCGAGGCCTTGAAGGTCTGCTTGGAATCGGGGATCTGGCCGTTGGTGGTGACCACCACCGAATCGGCCGGCAGGAACGCCGCCGAGATGGCGACCGCGCCCTCGAGCAGGCCGCCCGGGTCGTTGCGCAGGTCGAGCACCAGGCCCTTCATGTTGGGCTCCTGCTTGTAGAGCTCCTCGAGCTTCCTGACGAAATCGTCGACCGTGCGGTCCTGGAACTGGGCGACCCGCAGCCACGCGTAGCCGGGCTCGACGAGCTTGGCGCGCACGCTCTGCAGGCGGATCTCCTCGCGGACGATCGTCACCGGGAAGGTGCGCTGCTCGGTCTTGCGGAAGACGGTGAGGATGACGCGCGTCTGCGGCTCGCCGCGCATGCGCTTGACCGCCTGGTCGACGGTGAGGCCGCGCACCATCTGGTCGTCGATCTTGGTGATGAGGTCGCCGCTCTTCAGGCCGGCGCGAAAGGCGGGGGAGCCTTCGATCGGGCTGATGACCTTCACCAGGCCGTCTTCCATGCCCATCTCGATGCCGATGCCGACGAAGCGGCCGGTGGTCTGTTCGCGGAATTCCTTGAAGCTCTTCTTGTCGAAATACTGGGAGTGCGGGTCGAGGCCGGCAACCATGCCGCCGATCGCGTCGCCGATGAGCTTCTTCTCGTCGACCGGCTCGACGTAGTCGCTCTTGACCATGCCGAACACCGCCGCGAGCTGCTGCAGCTCTTCGATCGGCAGTTGCGCGACCGAGTTCCGGGCCGTGGCTTCGAGCTGCAGGGTGGTGAGCGCCCCCGCCACGGCGCCGAGGGCCAGCCAGCCCGCGACCTTGAGTTTCACACCCATGAGAGACCCCTTCGGATACCGGCCAGCTGCGGGAGATTGGGACGATTTCGGCAAGTGAGGCCTCAGTATATTCGGCGAGCAACTTCCGAGCCCGTCGCGGGCCTTTAAGTTGCAGACGTTTTAACGCATTTACAAGAGGGCCGCTCCCCGGGGACGGACCGGCGGTCGGATCAGCCGGCTGCGTAGCCGTCCGGGTTGGCCGCCTGCCAGCGCCAGCTGTCGGCGCACATCGCGTCCAGGCCGAGCCGGGCCTTCCAGCCGAGCAGCCGCTCGGCCAGCGCCGGGTCGGCGTAGCAGGCGGCGACGTCGCCCGGCCGCCGGGGAGAGATCTCGCAGGGGACGCTCCTGCCGCTGGCCTGCTCGAACGCCCGCACCAGCTCGAGAACGCTGACCCCCCGGCCCGTGCCGAGGTTGACGGTCAGCGACTCGCCGTCGCCCAGCAGGTGCTTCAGGGCGGCGACATGCCCCTCGGCCAGGTCCTGCACGTGGAGGTAGTCGCGTACGCCGCTGCCGTCGGGCGTCTCGTAGTCGTTGCCGAAGATCTGCAGCCGCGGCCGCTTGCCCACGGCGACCTGGGCGACGAAGGGCATCAGGTTGTTCGGCGTGCCGAGCGGGTCCTCGCCGATCGTGCCGCTCGGATGCGCCCCCACCGGGTTGAAGTAGCGCAGCAGGGCGATCCGCCAGGCCGGGTCGGAGCGCTCTAGGTCGCGCAGGATGTTCTCGCTCATCAGCTTGCTCGAGGCGTAGGGGCTGCTCGGCTCGAGGGCGGCGTCTTCGCGCACCGGAAGGCTGCGCGGTTGGCCGTAGACGCTGGCGCTCGAGCTGAAGACGATCGCCTTGCAGCCGTGCGCCTGCATCGCCTGGGCGAGGGCGATGGTGCCGCCGACGTTGTTGGCGTAGTACTCCAGCGGCCGGGCGACGCTCTCGCCGACCGCCTTCTTGGCCGCGAAGTGCACCACCGCCCGGATCGGCCAGCGGCCGAACACCTGCGCCAGCGCCGCCCGGTCGGTGACGTCGACCCGGGCGAAACGGGAGACGTCGGCGCCGAGCGCCTCGAGCCGACGCAGCACCGCGGGCGAGCTGTTGGAGAAATCGTCGATGCCGACCACCGGCATGGCGGCCGCGTTCAGGGCGAGCCAGGTGTGCGAGCCGATGTAGCCGGTGGCGCCGGTGAGAAGGATCATCTGCCCGATTTTGCGCTGCCTGCGAAAAGCCCCGGCGCGACGCGGCGCCGAAACGGAGCGGCCGGGCCTACCGTTATAGTTCTCCGTGCATTTCGCTCCCGCCCCGCAGACGATGACGCCCCGCAGGATCCTGCGCACGGCGTTCGCCGGCCTGGTGCTGGCCGCCGCGGCGGCGCCGGCGCTCGCCGCCGAGCTCACCGTATCCGCCGCCGCCAGCCTGACCAACGCCTTCCGCGAGATCGGCCAGGCCTTCGAGGCGGCGCATCCGGCCACGCCGGTCCGCTTCAACTACGCCGCCTCGGGCGCCTTGCTGCAGCAGATCGCCCAGGGCGCGCCGGTCGACGTGTTCGCCAGCGCCGACATGGAAACGATGGACCAGGCCGAGCAGCGCCAGCTGGTGCGCCGGGGCAGCCGGGCGGCGTTTGCCCGCAACGCCCTGGTCGTCGTCGTTCCGTCGGACGCTGCCGTCGTGCCGAAGTCGCTGGCCGAGCTCGCCGCGCCGGGGTTCCGGCGCGTGGCCATCGGCGTGCCGGCGAGCGTGCCGGTCGGCCGCTACACCCGGGCGGTGCTCGAGAAGGCCGGGCTCTGGCCGGCGATCGAGGGGAAGACGGTCGGCGCGCAATCGGTGCGCCAGGCGCTCGACTACGTGGCCCGCGGCGAGGTCGATGCCGGCTTCGTCTATGCCACCGACGCGGCCCTCCTGCCGGGCAAGGTGCGGCTCGCGTTCACGGTGCCGACCGACGCGCCGGTGCTTTACCCGATCGCGCCGGTGGCAGCCAGCACCAATCCGGCCGGCGCGCAGCAGTTCGTCGCCTACGTCCTAGCGCCTCCCGGCCAGGCCATCCTGGCGAAGCACGGCTTCGCCGCGCCCTGACCGTGGAGGCCGCCTGGGTCGCCCTCGGCCTGTCGCTCAAGGTCGCGCTCTGGGCGACCGCCATCGACCTGGTGCTCGGCGTCGCCGCCGGTTTCGCCCTGGCCCGCTACCGTTTCCCCGGCCGTGAGCTGGTCGACTCCATCCTCCTCCTGCCGATGGTGCTGCCACCGACCGTGCTCGGCTACTACTTGCTGGTCGTCATCGGCCGGCGCGGCTGGCTCGGCGCCTGGCTCGAGCGCAGCTTCGGCATCCACCTGATCTTCACCTGGCAGGGCGCGGTGATCGCGGCGGCGATCGTCGCCTTTCCGTTCGTCTGCAAGTCGGCGCGGGCGGCGTTCGAGAACGTCGACGCGCACCTCGAGCAGGCGGCGAAGGTGCTCGGGCTCGGCGCGGCCGCGGTCTTCTTTCGCGTGACGCTGCCCCTGGCCTGGCGCGGCATCCTCG
>DATCGH010000549.1:0-2367 GCA_036509055.1 Caldimonas sp. | reverse complement strand
CAGATGCTGGTCGTCGCCGCCGAGGAAATCACCGCCTCTCGCTCAGCCTGACCCTCGAAATCGTCAGCCTGTCGCGTTCCGCTTCGCTCCCCCGGCCGGCCACGGCACACTTTTGCCCATGGAATTGCACATCACCGGTCTTTCCAAGACCTACGCCAACGGGGTGCGCGCCCTCGACGAGGTCAGCCTCTCGATCCCGACCGGCATGTTCGGCCTGCTCGGCCCCAACGGTGCCGGCAAGTCCACCCTGATGCGCACCCTGGCGACGCTCCAGGACGCCGATCACGGCTCGGCCCAGCTCGTCGACGCTGAGCGCAGCACGCACATCAACGTGTTGCGCGACAAGGCCGGCGTGCGCCGCGTGCTCGGCTACCTGCCGCAGGATTTCGGCGTCTACCCCAAGGTCAACGCCGAGGACATGCTCGACCACCTGGCGCGCCTCAAGGGCCTGTCCGACCGCACCCAGCGCAAGCTCGCGGTCGAGACGCTGCTGCGCCAGACCAACCTGTACGAAGTGCGCAAGAAGGCGCTCGGCGGCTTCTCCGGCGGCATGCGGCAGCGCTTCGGCATCGCCCAGGCCCTCCTCGGCGATCCCAAGCTCATCATCGTCGACGAGCCGACCGCCGGCCTCGACCCGGAGGAGCGGACCCGCTTTCACAACCTGCTGGTCGAGATCGGCGAGGAAGTGATCGTGCTGCTCTCGACCCACATCGTCTCCGACGTCAGCGACCTCTGCCCGCAGCTGGCGATCATGAACAAGGGCCGCGTTCTCACCAGCGGCACGCCCGCGCAGCTCACCGGCGCGCTCGCCGGCCGGATCTGGGAAGCCTCGGTGAACCGGGCCGAGGTGGCGGCGCTGCGCGAGCAGCACAAGGTGATCTCGACCCGCCTCTACACCGGCAAGACGACGGTCCATGTCATTGCCGACGGCGCGCCGGGTCCCGAATTCGTGCCGGTCGAAGCGACGCTCGAGGACGCGTACTTCGCGGCGATCGGCGGCCACGCATGAAGGCCGCGCCCGGCCCCGCGCCGACGGAGCGTGCCCGGCCATGAGCCTCCTGACGATCGCCGGATTCGAGTTCCGCTCGCGCCTGAAGCTGATCTCGACCTGGGTCTACTTCCTCGTCTTCTTCTCGCTGGCGCTGCTCTGGATCGCCGCCGCCGGCGGCCTGTTCAAGGACGCGAACATCTCGTTCGGCAGCGGCAAGGTGGCGGTCAACTCACCGTTCGCGCTGGTGCAGACGGTGGCGGTGCTGGGCATGTTCGGCATCACCGTGATGGCGGCGATCATGGGCCGGGCGGTGCAGCAGGACGTGGAGTACCGGACCCAGAGCTTCTTCTTCACCGCGCCGATCGGCAAGCTCGAATACCTCTGCGGCCGATTCGTCGGCGCCCTCGGCGTGCTGCTCGTCGTCTTCGCCAGCCTCGGCCTCGGCGCCTTTCTCGCGACCTTGCTTCCCGGCATGGACGCGGAGCGGCTGGGGCCCAACCGCTGGGCCGCCTACCTCTCGCCCTACGCCAGCGTGCTGCTGCCGAACGCGCTGGTGATCGGCGCGGTCTTCTTCAGCCTCGCCGCGGCGACGAAGAAGATGCTGCCGGTCTACGTCGGCAGCGTGCTGGTGCTGATCGGCTGGCTGATCGCCCTGCAACTGATCCGCGACGCCGACAACCGCGTCCTGGCGGCGCTGGTCGACCCGTTCGGCAGCCGCGCGGTCAGCGTCCTCACCGAGTACTGGACGATCTCCGAGCGCAACCTCAGGCTGGTGCCGCTCGAGGGCGTGCTGCTCTGGAACCGGCTGCTCTGGCTCGGCATCGGCGCGGTCATCGTCGCCCTCTGCTTCTGGCGCTTCTCGTTCGCCGAAGCCGCCATCGCCCGGCCGGGCCGGCGCAGCAAGGCCGTGGCCGACCCGGCCGACAGCGCGCCGGCCGTCTCCGACCGGCCTGCCGTCCGGATCGGCGCCCCGGCGGCCATGCACCCGGCGCCGGTGGCCGCGTGGCGCCTCCTGCCGCACCGCATCGGGCTCGAGTTCCGCGAGACCACGAAGAACATCTACTTCGGCGTGCTCGTGCTCGCCGGCTTGCTGTTCCTCGTCTTCGCCAGCACGACCGTCGGCGATCTCTACGGCACCAGCACCTGGCCGGTGACCTTCCAGATGCTGGGCCTGCTCTCCGGCAGCTTCGCCGCGTTCATGCTGATCATCATCGCCTTCTATGCCGGCGAGCTGGTTTGGCGCGAGCGCGACAACCGCCTCGACCAGATCAGCGACGCCCTGCCGACGCCGACCTGGCTGCCGCTCGTGAGCAAGCTCGGCGCCCTGATGCTGGTGCCGGCGGTGCTGCAGCTCGTGCTGATGCTCTGCGGCATGG
>DATCGH010000548.1:0-3689 GCA_036509055.1 Caldimonas sp. | reverse complement strand
ACGATCCACTTGATCGGCCGGGTCGGATACGGATCGGCGGCGAGCGCCTGCTGCGCCACGGCGGCCAGGCCGAGCAGCGAAAGGGCGATCAGGCGGAACAGTCGGGTCACGGTGTCTCCTCGAGCGGGGTGGCTGCGGCCGCCGCGCAGGGCGGTGGCCGATTCTGCCAAGGGCACCGGGCGCAAGAGGGCAGTGCTATCCCGCCTCCCGCGCCGGCCAGAGCCAGGCGGCGCCGCGCACGCCAGACGAATCGCCGTGGCGGTTGCGCACGACCGGCGTGTCGCAACGGTCGGAGAAGACGTACTCGCCGAGCAGCGGCGGCAGCGCCGGATAGAGCTCGTCGACCTGCGACAGGCCGCCGCCAAGGACGATGACGTCGGGGTCGACGATGTTGATCACGGTGGCGAGCGCGCTCGCCAGGCGCCGGCAATAGCGGTCGAACGCGGCCCGGGCCTGGGCATCGCCGGCACGAGCGAGGGCGACGATCCGTCTCGCATCGAGCGCCGCCGAAGCAGCGGCGACGCGGGCGTGATCGGCCGCGAGTGCGGGCCCCGACACATAGGTCTCGATGCAGCGGCGGCGGCCGCAGTAGCAGACCGTGTCGGGCAGGGCCGCCTCGGTCCGCGACGGCAACTCGTTGTGTCCCCACTCGCCGGTGATTGCGTTCGGCCCGACCCGCAGACGCCCGTCGACGACCAGGCCGCCGCCGACGCCGGTGCCGAGGATGACGCCGAACACCACCCGCCGGCCGGCGCCGGCGCCATCGCTCGCCTCGGAAAGGGCGAAGCAGTCGGCGTCGTTGGCGACGCGCACCTCGCGGCCGAGCGCCTGCGCCAGGTCGGGAACGAGCGGATGGCCGTTGAGCTCGGTGGAGTTGGCGTTCTTGACCAGGCCGGTCGCCGGCGAGACGGCGCCCGGTGTGCCGATGCCAACCCGGGCCTGCACGCCGAGGCCGGCCTCGATCTCGCCGACCAGGGCACGGATCGCCTCGAGCGTCAACGTGTAGTCGCGGGGCGAGGCGATCCGCTTGCGCGCCAGCTCGCGGCCGGCCGAGTCGATCGCCAGCGCCTCGATCTTGGTGCCGCCGAGGTCGATGCCGATGCGGACGGGTCCGGCCGGATGCTGCTCCATGGCGCAAGGCTACCGCGAAGCCGGCGGTCCCGCCGCTGCGCGACCGCGTGGCGGTCATGCCGGTCCCGCGAACGCGCGGCGCTCAGCCGTCCGACGCTCAGGACTGCTTGCTTGCCGCGGCCAGCTCGGCCTGGCGCTTCTTCTCGCGCAGCTGGCGCAACTGCTCCTCCTCGAACTTGCGCCGCGATTCCTGCTGCTGCAGCATCTTCTGGTGCGCCCGTTCCTCGAGCTCGGCCGGCTGGGTCATGGGGTTGAGCGAGAGGCCGCCGAACTCCGAGACCGCGGGCTCGCCGCGCTTGCTCTTGAGCTTGATGTTGAGGCGCAGCTCGTTGGCCGAATCGGCGTTGCGGATCGCCTCGTCGAAGGAGATCAGGCCGGCGTCGTAGAGGTCGAACAGGGCCGCATCGAAGGTGCACATGCCGAGCTCGCGCGAGCGGGCCATGATGCCCTTGATCTCGTGGAACTCGCCGTTGAAGATGCGCTCGGCGATGGTCGGCGTGTTGAGCAGGATCTCGATCGCCGCCGAGCGGCCCATGCCGTCCTCGCGCCGCACCAGGCGCTGCGAGACGATCGCGCGCAGGTTGGCCGAGAGGTCCATCAGCAGTTGCTTCCGCCGGTCCTCGGAGAAGAAGTTGATGATCCGCTCGATCGTCTGGCTGGCGCTGTTGGCGTGCAGCGTGCCGAGGCAGAGGTGCCCGGTCTCGGCGAAGGCGATCGCATGCTCCATCGTCTCGGCGTCGCGGATCTCGCCGATCAGGATCACGTCGGGCGCCTGGCGCAGGGTGTTCTTCAGGGCGTGGTGCCAGGAGTGGGTGTCGATGCCGACCTCGCGGTGCGTCACCAGCGACATCTGCGACGGATGCACGTACTCGACCGGATCCTCGACGGTGATGATGTGCCCCGGCGAGGTGCGGTTGCGGTGGTCGATCATCGCCGCCAGCGAGGTCGACTTGCCTGAGCCGGTGGCGCCGACCACGAGCACCAGCCCGCGCTTGGTCATCACGACTTCCTTCAGCGTCTCCGGCAGCTTCAGCTTCTCGAAGCTCGGGATCTCGCTGGCGATCGTCCGGATCACCATGCTGACGCAGCGCTGCTGCATCAGGACGTTGACGCGAAAGCGCGAGACCGCGGGGATGGAGATCGCGAAGTTGCACTCCATCTCCTTGGCGAACTCGGCGCGCTGGCTCTCGTTCATCAGCGAGTGCGCCAGCATCCGGGTCACGTCGGGCGTGAGCTTCTGGTTGGTCATCGGCTTCATCGCGCCCTGCGACTTCATGCTCGGCGGGAAGTCGCTGGCGATGAAGAGATCCGATCCGCCGGCCTGGCTCATGGTGGCCAGGAGCTTGTGCATGTAGGCGCGGGCTTGTTCTTCGGTGAAGGCGGTCGACATGGTGCTCCGTGGGCAGGGATCGTGCCGCGCGTAAAAAGTCGGCGGCAACGACGCGTTTTGACAGCCCGAGAGATTGCCAGCAAACGCCGGATCGGTCAGCCGAAGCAGCGGGAAAAAACCACGCTTGTTTCCCGAGCGCGCCCGGCCGGAGTGATCAGGACTCGAGTCGGTAAAGGCCCATCCAGGTGTCGGGCTCGGACGAGCCGGGCTTCTTGATGTTGAAGCGGTCGCCGCCGTCGGGCGCCTGGACCGCCGTCGTCCGCCACAGCGACGGGCGCTCGAGGAACTGCTGGCGAAAGTCCTCGGTCGCCCAGATCTGGCCGGGCTCGACCAGCGGCTCGACGCGCGCGGCGCAGAGGATCGCGTCCCCGCCGACGATGATCGTGCGCTGGCTGGCGCCCCGCCGGTCGGTCTGCACCGGCCCGTAATGGAGCGCGATCCGGAGGCGCGGCTGGCCCGGCACCTGATACACCGCGTCCATCAGGTGGCGGGCGCTCTGCGCCAGCGCCACGGGATCGTCGGCGGCGATGAGGACGGCATCGCCGGCCCGAATCTCGGTGATCGCCGCCGGCGGCGCCCAGCGCCGCACCGCCTCCTCGAGCGCGGCCCGGACCGGGCCGTCGGCTCCGGAGCGCATCAGTGCCGCGAAGCTCTGCACGTCGGCCTTCAGGACGCACGACTGGCGCACGTCGAGGGTCCGCTCGACCGGCCCCGACTCGCGCCACGGTCGGTCGTAGCCGACGATGTTCACCCGGTCGATGCGCTGCAGGAAGGCGGTGTTGTGGCGCGCGATCACGTCGAACAGCACCGGGTGGACCAGGTAGTGGGTCGCGCGCGGCAGGACGCCGTTGGTCTCGAGCGTGGCTTCCCCCGGCCGCATGAACCGCTGTCGCCATTCGCCGCGCACCCGGTCGTGCTGCACGTAGCCGAGCAGGCCGACACGGTACAGCGAACTGAAGCCGTCCTGGCCCTCTCGCGTCCCGTCCTCGCCGACGATCGCTTCGAGCTCGGCGCGGCTGATGACCGGGCCCGGGAGGCGACCGAAGAGCAACTCGGGCTTGAGCCCGGAGACATAGGGCGCGATCTCGGCCAGGTACTCGTGCGCGATCTCGGTCGCGGCCTGGTTGACGGCCTCCTTGAGGCGGAATTCGTTGCGCCGCTCGTCGGG
>DATCGH010000547.1:0-4320 GCA_036509055.1 Caldimonas sp. | reverse complement strand
AGAAGCTCTTGCCGAGGTTGCGCACCGACAGCACGATCGGATCGGCGCTCGACACGCCGCGCGTGCGGTCGGGGAGGTCTGTCGCGACCTCGTTGCCGCTCATGAAGTCGTCGATGACCGGAAGCCGCACCGGCCTGCGGTCGATCTGCGGCCGGCACTTGAGCAGCGCCTTGGTATACGTGTCGCGCGGATTTTCAAAGATCTGCTTCGCCGGGCCCTGCTCGCGAATTTCGCCGTTGCGCATCACGATGACCGTATCCGCGATTTCGCCGACGACGGCGAGATCGTGCGTGATGAACAGCACCGACATCTGGTGCTTTTTCTGCAATTGCGCAATGAGGTCGAGAATCTGCTTCTGGATCGTGACGTCGAGCGCGGTGGTCGGCTCGTCGGCGATCAGCAGCTTGGGCTCGCACGCGATGGCCATCGCGATCATCACCCGTTGCTGCTGGCCGCCGGACAGCTCGTGCGGATAGGCCTTGAGCCGGCGCTTCGGCTCGGGCATGCCGACCTCGTTGAGCAGCGCTTCGGCGCGGTCCCAGGCGGCCCGGCGCGAAAGCCCCATGTGCTTGATCAGCGGCTCCGCGAGCTGCTGGCCGACGTTGAACACCGGATTGAGCGAGCTCATCGGATCCTGGAAGACGCAGGCGATCTCCTTGCCGCGCAGCGTCTGCAGCTCCTCGGTTCCGGCATGCAGCAGGTCGCGTTCCTCCTGCCCTTGCGGGTGCCAGAGGATGCGGCCGCTGCGCTCGGCGTTGTCGGGCAGCAGGTTCAGCACCGACATCGCGGTGACGCTCTTGCCCGAGCCCGATTCGCCGACCAGCGCCACGGTGCAGTTCTCGGCCACGTCGAACGACACGCCGCGGACGGCGTCGGCGCGCCGGCCTTCTCCCATGCGAAACGAGACCTTGAGGTCCTGGATGGACAGCAGCATCGGGTTACTCCAGGCCGCGCAATTTCGGGTCGAGGGCGTCGCGCGCCGCATCGGCCATCAGCGAAAACGCAGTGACGAAAGTCGCCATGAACACCGTCGCCGCGGCGAGCTGCCACCAGTGGCCGAGGATCAGCTCGGGCTGCGCCTCGGCGAGCATGGTGCCCCAGCTCACCGCGTCCACCGGAACGCCCAGCCCCAGGTAGGACAGGATGACCTCGGCCTTGATGAAACCGACGACCAGCAGGCCCAGCCGCACCAGCATGACGTGGCTGACGTTGGGCAGGATGTGACGGAAGATGCGAGACAGTGGCGGTGCGCCGATGGCTTCGGCGGCACGCACGTACTCGCGCGTCGAGTGCTTGATGAACTCGGCCCGCACCTGGCGGTACATGCCGGTCCAGCCGGTCAGCCCGAGGATGATCACGACCGTGCCGATGCCGCGCCCCAGCACCGCGGCGAAGGCGAAGATCAGGAGAATCCCCGGGATCGACTCGAAGACGTTGTAGAGCCATTCGAGGAAGTCGCCGACCTTGCCGCCGAAGAAGCCGCCGAAGGCGCCGAGCAGGGTGCCGATCGTCGTCGCGACGATGGCCGCGAGAACGCCGACGAACACCGAGATCTGCGTGCCCTTGATGGCCTTGGCCAGGACGTCGCGGCCGAAGCGGTCGCCGCCGAGCGGCAGCGTCTCGCGCTTGGCGGCGGCGACGGTCTTCAGCTTGGCGGCGCGCTCGTCCCACTCCTTGTAGCGCGGCGCCAGCGGGTCGATGTCGGAGATGTCGACGTTCGGGCCCTTGGGCACCACGATCGCGCCAGTGGCCTCGGGCGGCGCCGGCCCGAGGAACGTGGGCGGAGCGCTGGCGACCCCGACCTCGTCCTGCCAGCCCTTGGCGACGAGGCCGAGCGAGGACGCGGCGATCAGGACGAAGAACGCGAGCACGACGAGCAGTGACACGACGCCGACGCGGTCGGCGCGAAAGCGCCGCCAGGCGGCATGCCAGACGCCTTCGGAGCGCTCGACGGCCGGCTCGGCGGGAATGGCGAGGACGGCGCTCACTTGAGCACCACCCGCGGGTCGACCACCTTGTACATCACGTCGGTCAGCAGGTTGATCACCATGGTCAGCACCGCCAGGTAGACGGTCACCGCCTGGATCACCGGGTAATCGCTGCGGTTCACCGCCAGCAGCACTTCCCGGCCGAGGCCCGGGATCGAGAAGAAGACTTCGATCAGGAACGAGCCGACGAAGATGCCGGGCAGAGCCAGGCCGATGTTCGTCAGGATCGGGATCGCCGCGTTGCGCAGCACGTGCCGGAACAGCACGGTGCGCTCGGTCATGCCCTTGGCGCGTGCGGTGCGCACGTAGTCGTGGCCCAGCTCGTCGAGGAGGAAGCTGCGGTACAGGCGCGTCTGTGGCGCCAGGCCCACCATCACCGCCAGAAGCACGGGAAGGGGGACATAGGTGATGAGGTTGCGCCAGACCGAATCGCTCCAGCCCTGCACCGGGAACCAGCCGAGCTGGAAGGCGAACACGTACTGGCCGACGATGATGTAGACCAGGAAGCTGATCGACAGGGCCACGGTGGTGATGACCATGATCGTGCGATCGGTCACGGTGCCGCGGCGGTAGGCGACCCACATCGCGACCGGCAGCGCCAGGAGGGTGTCGAGTATCAGGATCGGCACCATCACGGTCAGCGTGGCGGGCAGGCGGGTCGCGAACAGGTTGCTGACGGCTTCGTTGGTGGCCCAGCTTCGCCCCCAGTCGAAGGTGAGGATCGACTTGAGGTAGATCCAGAACTGCACGTACACCGGCTGGTCCAGCCCGAGCTGCTGGCGGATGGCGGCGATCTGTGCCTGGGTGGCGTTCTGCCCGGCCAGGATCACCGACGGGTCGGCGCCGAAGAAGTGGAACAGGATGAACACCAGCAACACGACGCCGAGCAGCGTCGGCACCATCTGCCAGAGTCTTCGAAGGATGTAGGCGGCCATGCAGGAGACCCCGCTCGTGGCAGGGCGGGCATTGCGGGATAGGCGCGAGTGTAGGGCCCTGCCCGAGACGCTAGACTCAGCGGCAACCATGAGCGATATCGAGATTCCCGGGATCGACCGTCGCACTGTGCTGGCGGCGCCGCTGGCTTTCGCCCTGGCCCGTCCCGCCGCCGCCGCGGCGAAAAAGGTGCTGCGCCTGTCCTACCGCGGCGCCGAGACCAGCTTCGACCCGGCGAAGATCTCGGACCTGTATTCGCGCGCCGTCACCACCCAGATCTTCGAGGCGCTCTACGGCTACGACCATCTGGCGCGGCCGGTGAAGGTCGTGCCCGTGCTGGCCGACGGCATGCCCGAGGTTTCCGACGACTTTCGCGTCTGGACCATCCGCATCAAGCGCGGCGTCTACTTCACCGACGACCCGGCCTTCAAGGGCAAGCGGCGCGAGCTGGTCGCCGACGACATCCTGTACGCCTTCAAGCGCCTGGTCGATCCGGCGAACAAGAGCCCGGGGGCGACGTCGGTGCTCGACGACGGCATCCTCGGTCTGGCCGAGGTGCGCAAGGCGGCGCTCGACAGCCGAAAGCCCTTCGATTACGACGCGCCGGTGCCCGGGCTGAAGGCGCTGGACCGCTACACGGTGCAGTTCCGCCTTGCCGAGGCGCGGCCGCGCTTCGTCACGGGTTCCTTGACGGCGGGCAGCGTCGCCGGCGCGCAGGCGCGCGAGCTGGTCGAGTTCTACGGCGAGAAGATCAGCGAGCACCCGGTCGGCACCGGACCGTTTCGCCTGAAGAACTGGGTCCGCAGCTCGAAGATCCTGCTCGAGCGCAATCCGTCGTTTCGCGAAATGCTGTACGACGCGCAACCCGCGCCGGACGACGCCGAAGGTCAGGCGATGCTGGCGCGTTTCAAGGGCCGGCGGCTGCCGATGGTCGACGAGGTCGAGATCTCGATCATCGAGGAAAGCCAGCCGTTCTGGCTGGCCTTCGTCAATGCCGAGGTCGATGCGCTCGTCACCAGCACCGGCCAGGTGCCGCCCGAGTTCACCGCCATCGCGGCACCCAACGGCAAGCTCGCGCCCAACCTGGCGCGCCGCGGCGTCAAGCTCGTGCGCTCGGTGCTGTCCGACACGACCATGCTGTACTTCAACATGGAAGACCCGATCGTCGGCGGCTACACGCCCGAGCGGGTGGCGCTGCGGCGTGCGGTTTCGCTGGCCTACGACGTGCAGCGCGAGATCACGCTGATCCGCCGCGGCCTGGGCATTCCGGCGCAGTCGCCGATGGTGCCGTTCACCTCGGGGTACGACCCGGCCTTCAAGAGCGAGATGAGCGAGTACGACCCGGCGAAGGCGAAGGCGCTGCTCGACATGTACGGCTACCTCGACCGCGACGGCGACG
>DATCGH010000546.1:0-3267 GCA_036509055.1 Caldimonas sp. | reverse complement strand
CATCAAGGGCCGCAACATCTGGCCGCAGGATCTC
Source organism: Caldimonas sp. (assembly GCA_036509055.1). GTDB lineage: Bacteria > Pseudomonadota > Gammaproteobacteria > Burkholderiales > Burkholderiaceae_C > Schlegelella_A. The sequence goes on along the minus strand of DATCGH010000546.1, from coordinate 3,233 downwards.
GAGCATCTGGCCGAGCAGCAGCCCGAAGTCCGGCCGACCGACTCCTCGGCGTTCTCGATCACCGACGCCGACGACGAGGAGATGGCGGTGCTCGTGGTCCAGAGCCGCGAGAGCGATCCGAACAAGCTGGCACTGCTCGCCGACCGGCTGCAGGAGAAGATCCACGCCGAGTTCGGCATCCAGTGCCTGATCGAGCTGGTCACGCCGCACACCCTGCCGCGCACCTCCTCGGGCAAGCTCTCGCGCAGCTCGGCACGCAAGGAGTTCGTCGAGCGCCGGCGCCAGGACGACGACGAATCCCCGACCTGCTTCATCACCGACGAGACACTCTTCCGTTCCGTGGTGCGCGCGGCCGCACCCCAGCTTGCCCTGACGGCAGGCGGCTGAGGTCCGGTCGGATGGAAGACGCTGCCCGCGAGGTCGAGCAGGTCGTGCGCACGGCCCTCGTCCGGATCCGTCCCGGCGCCGCCGGCCTCGATGCCGATGCCGATCTCGCCGCCGAAGCCGGTCTCGACTCGGTCGAGGTGATGGATCTGGTGATGGCGATCGAGGACCGCCTCGACATCTCGATTCCCGTGGAGACCCTGTCCCAGGCGCACACCATCCGGGGGTTATGCTCAGGCATCCTCGGTTTGAGTCGCAGCCGGACGTCGTGAGTCTGTTCGACAAGTTCGCACCGCAGCGAGCCCTACAGGCGAGCCTCGCGGAAAGCGGCGCGGTCCTGCCGATCGCGACGCCGATGGACGCCGTTCACTCGGCCACCACGGCGACCATCGGCGGCAAGCGAACGGTCCTCGCCGGCACCAACAACTACCTCGGCCTGACCTTCGACGCCGAATGCCGCGCCGCGGCGATCGCCGCGATCGAGGCCAGCGGCACCGGCACCACCGGTTCGCGCATGGCGAGCGGCAACTACGCCGGCCATCGCGAGCTCGAGCGGGCCCTGGCCGACGCCTTCGGCTGGGCCGCCGGCATCGTCTTCTCGACCGGCTACCAGGCCAACCTCGGCGCCTTGTCCGGCCTGGCCGGCAGCGACGAGTTCCTGCTGATCGACGCCGACAGCCACGCCAGCATCCACGACGGCTGCCGGCTGAGCAACGCGACCACGATCCGCTTTCGCCACAACGACGCCCAGGACCTCGACCGGCGCCTGGCTCGCCTCGGCGCCGACGCCCGCCGCACCCTGGTGGTGGTCGAGAGCCTGTACAGCACCCGCGGCGACCGGGCGCCGCTGCGCGAGATCGTCGAGATCAAGAAGCGCCACGGTGCCTGGCTGCTGGTCGACGAGGCGCATTCGTTCGGCGTGTTCGGGCCGCGCGGCCTGGGCCTGTGCGAGGAGCTCGGCCTGCTCGACGACGTCGACTTCATGATCGGCACCTTCTCCAAGAGCCTGGGCGGCGTCGGCGGCTTCTGCCTCAGCCGCCATGCCGACCTCGAGCTGCTGCGGATGGTGAGCCGTCCCTACATCTTCACCGCCTCGTCGGCGCCACCGGCGATCGCTGCGACCCGGGTCGCCCTGCGCAAGGTGCTCGAAGGCCAGGCGCTGCGCGAGCAGCTGTGGCGGCATGCGCATCGCCTGCACGACGAGGCGATCCGGCTCGGCTACCGGCTCGGCGCCGACGACGCCGGCCCGGTGGTCGCGCTGCTGTTCGACTCGCGCGAGGCGGCGCTCTCGACCTGGCAGGGCCTGCTCGACGCCGGCGTCTACACCAACCTGATGATCCCGCCTGCCACGCCGGCGGGCCTGAGCATCGTCCGCATCAGCCTGAGCGCTGCGCACAGCGACGACGACCTGGCGCTGATCATCGCGTCGCTGGCCGAGCAGGCCCGGCGGCTCGATTCCGCCCGCAAGCGACTGCGCGCCTGAGCGGCGCTGCCGCGGACGGCTCGCCCCTCAGGGCGCGAGCGCGGCGCGGGCCGGGCTGGCGGCCAGCTTGTCGAGTGCCTGGATGCGCTCGATCTCGGCGGCGGCCCGGGCGAGGAAGATCCGGTAGATCGAGTCGACCAGCATGTCGTCGCCGAGCGGCCGCGAGTCGAAGAAGGCGAGGTGGCCGAGCATGCGGCCGTCGCTGGCGATGATCGGCAGGCCGAGGAAGGCCTGCCAGCCGACTTCGCGCGGGAAGCGCTCCGACAGGCCCTCGCGATGGAAGCACATCCGTCCCTGGCCGATGACTTCGGCGCAGGGCGTGCCCTCGAGCGCGTACTCGAAGTTCTCGCCGGGGCCGTCCTTGATCGACCAGACGGCGAGCGTGCGCACCCGGGTCGTCGGCGTGTCGGCGCATTCGGTGATGAAGGCCCGATCGACGTCGAGGGCGCGGGCGAAGTGGCGGACCATGGCCTGGAAGAAGGCCGGGCCGAAGGCGCCCGAGGTACCTTCGGCGACGGCGTCGAGCACCGTCTGCACCCGCTTCAGCCGGGTCACGTCGGTATCGAGGCCCACCAGGCGGTAGGGCGCGCCGCTCTCGCGGCGGATGGCGACGCCGCGCGAGAGCACGTTGCGGATGCTGCCGTCCTTGTGCACCAAGCGCATCTCGTGGTCGAAGCTGCCTTCGGCGCCGCCGAGGTGGCGCGCCAGCGCCGCCTCCAGCGCCGGCCGGTCGTCGGCATGGACCCGCCCCAGCCAGCCGGCCTTGTCGTCGGCGATCTCCTGCGATTCGAAGCCGAGCATTCCCTTCCAGCGCGGCGAGAGGAACACCCGGTCGCTGCCCAGGTCCCACTCCCAGAGGCCGTCCTGGCAGCCGCGCAGGGCGAGCTGGTAGCGCTCGTCGATGGCGCGCAGCTCGGTCTCGGCGCGGGCCCGGGCGAGCTCGCTCTGCGCCGCGGCGTCGCGCTGCCCGCGGGCCCCGTCCTCGGCCTCGGCGAGCCGCCGGGCGAAGCCCGCCGCCAGCGCCTGTGCCTGGCGGCGCAGCGCCCACACCAGCCAGCCGGCGGCGACGATCGCCGCGACCGCGGGCAGCGGACCGGGACGGGCGACCGTCCAGGCCAGCGTCGCGGCGAGGCCGAGCAGCGGCGCGAGAGTCAGCGGCTGGGTGATGAACATGGCGGCGTTCCCGAAGTGCGGTCAGTGTCCATGGGTTCGGCGCGCGGCGATGGCGTTCAGGCCGCGAGCTTCGGCGATGCAGGGCAGGCTGCGGCGCTCGTCGCCGGCGCCGGCGGCAGGTCGAACGTGACCCGGGTGCCGCGGCCGGGCGGGCTCTCGATGCCCAGCTGGCCGCCGTGCAACTCGACGATCC
>DATCGH010000545.1:0-2233 GCA_036509055.1 Caldimonas sp. | reverse complement strand
CAGCGCCGGCGGCTCGCCGCCGTGGCTGATCGACCGGCTGCTGCGCAACCTGCTGATCGACGTCACCGGCAACACCCACCGCGCCGAGTTCTGCATCGACAAGCTGTTCTCGCCCGACGGTTCCGCCGGCCGGCTCGGCCTGCTCGAGATGCGCGCCTTCGAGATGCCGCCGCATGCGCGCATGAGCCTGGTGCAGCAGCTGCTGATGCGCTCGCTGGTGGCGAGGTTCTGGGCCGAGCCCTACCGGCCGGAGCGCCTGGCGCGCTGGGGCACCGAGCTGCACGACCGCTTCATGCTGCCGCACTTCGTCTGGGAGGACCTGCGCGATGTCATCGACGAGCTGCGCGCCTTCGGCTATCCGCTCGAGCTCGAATGGTTCGCGCCGCACCTCAACTTCCGCTTCCCCCTGCTCGGCGACTTCGCCGCCGGCGGCGTCGACGTCGAGCTGCGCATGGCGCTGGAGCCCTGGCATGTGCTCGGCGAGGAGAGCGGCGGCGGCGGCACGGCGCGCTACGTCGACTCCTCGCTCGAGCGGGTCGAGATCAAGGCGACGGGGCTGGTCGGCGCGCGCCACGCGATCACCTGCAACGGCCGGCGGGTGCCGCTGCAGCCGACCGGCACGGCCGGCGAGTTCGTCGCCGGCGTCCGCTATCGCGCCTGGAACCCGCCGTCGGCATTGCATCCGACCATCGGCGTGCAGGTGCCGCTGGTGATCGACCTGGTCGACACCTGGATGGGCCGCTCGCTCGGCGGCTGCCAGTACCACGTTGCCCATCCGGGCGGCATCAACTACACGACCTTCCCGATCAATGCGCTCGAGGCCGAGGCGCGGCGGCTGGCGCGCTTCTTCCGCACCGGCCACACCCCGGGGGCGATGAAGGTGCCGCAGGAAGTGCCCAACCCCGATTTCCCGCACACCCTCGATCTTCGTCGCCCCGTACAGTAGGAGCGATGCTCCTCTGCTCGCCGTGGACGCCGAGATGCTGACCAAGTTGCTGGCCGGCTACGCGGCCCAGGGCGACCGCTACGACGAGTTGCTCGCCGCGCCCGGGGCGCCGCGGCCGCACTGGGATGCGTTCATGCGCTCGCTCGCCGAGCGCGGCGAGCGCGAGGTGAGCGACACGCTCTCGCTGACCGAGCGCCAGATCCGCGAGCAGGGCATCACCTACAACGTCTACGAAGACGCGATGGGCGCGAGCCGGCCGTGGGAGGTGGATCCGCTTCCCTTGCTGCTGCCGGCCGAGGAGTGGGAGCAGATCGAGGCCGGCATCGAGCAGCGCGCCGATCTGCTCAACCGCGTGCTCGGCGACATCTACGGCCCGCAGGAGCTGATGAAGAGCGGCGCGATCCCGCCGCCGGTGGTCTTCGGCCATCGCGGCTTCCTCGGGCCGGCACAGGGCCTGAAGCCGGTGAGCGGCATGCACCTGCTGCAGTACGCCGCCGACCTGGCGCGCTCCCCCGATGGCCGCTGGTGGGTCGTGAGCGACCGGACGCAGGCGCCCTCGGGCTCGGGCTACGCGCTCGAGAACCGGCTCGTGGTCTCGCGCGTCTTCCCGCAGATGTTCCGCGAGCTGCCGGTGCAGCACCTCGCGTCCTATTTCGACGCCCTTCGCTCGGCGCTGCTGCGCTGGGCGCCGCGTGGCGACGGCCCGGCGCGGATCGTCCTGCTCACGCCCGGGCCGTACAACGAAACCTATTTCGAGCATGCGCTCCTGGCGCGCTACCTCGGCTTCGCGCTGGTCGAGGGCAACGACCTGACGGTGCGCAACGATCGGGTCTGGCTGAAGACGATCGATGGCCTGCAGCGAGTGCATGCGATCGTCCGCCGCCAGGACGACGACTACTGCGACCCGCTCGAGCTGCGCTCCGACTCGGCGCTCGGCATCGCCGGCCTGACCGAGTGCGCGCGCCGCGGCAACGTCCTGCTCGCCAATGCCCTGGGCTCGGGCGTGCTCGAATCGGGCGCGCTCCTCGGCTACCTGCCGAAGCTGGCGCGACGCCTGCTCGGCGAGGAGCTCCTGCTGCCCTCGGTGGCCACCTGGTGGCTGGGCGAGCCGGCGGCCTTCGACGACGCCTTCCAGCGGCCCGAGCGGTTGATCATCAAGCCGCTGGAGCGCTCGCCGAGCGAGCGACCGATCGTCGTCGAGGATCTTTCCGAGGCCGAGCGCAAATCGCTGATGGAGCGCATCGCCGACCGGCCGCAGCACTACGTGGCGCAGGAGTGGGTGCATGT
>DATCGH010000544.1:0-4206 GCA_036509055.1 Caldimonas sp. | reverse complement strand
GATCGCACTGACGCCTCCGAGATTCGCGCGCGGGCAGAAAAGCAGAGCAACGCCTACTTTCGAGGCTACCGTGGCGTACTTGGCATGGCCTATTTGGCCATGCTTGCTACTTAGCGGCCAAGCAGCGCGACCTGCCAGTCGCCGCAGTCGGCCCGTCACTCTTGGATTTTGAGGGCCCCTTGAGGGCACGGCGCTCAACAAAGACAAACGGGCTGCAGCAGTGATGCTGTAACCCGTTGATTTGATTGGCGGAGTGGACGGGGCTCGAACCCGCGACCCCCGGCGTGACAGGCCGGTATTCTAACCAACTGAACTACCACTCCTGGTACTTCTGACTCGCCTCTGTGGCGTCCCCTAGGGGATTCGAACCCCTGTAATCACCGTGAAAGGGTGGTGTCCTAGGCCTCTAGACGAAGGGGACTCCGTCGAACTTCTTGGTGGAGGTAAGCGGGATCGAACCGCTGACCTCTTGCATGCCATGCAAGCGCTCTCCCAGCTGAGCTATACCCCCATGAGGAATCATCGGAAAACCGAAGATTATAGCGGCGCCTGGGCGGCCTTCCGCAGCCGCTCCTGAACGACCTCGCGGGGGAACAGGGCGAGCACGGCGTCGAGGGACGGCGTCTGCGCCCGGCCGCAGACCACGACCCGCACCGCCGGTGCGAGCTGGCCCATCTTCAGGCCGTGCGCGGCCAGCGTTTCCTTGACGGCGGCGGCGATGCCGGGGGCGTCCCAGGCGGCGGCCGCCAGCTTGTCAGCCAGGGTCGCGAACGCCGGACGGACGGCGGCGGTGACGTGCTGGGCGCGCTCCTCGGCGCTTGCCTCCACCGGCACGAACAGCATGGCCAGCCAGCCGGCGAGCTCGGCGCCGGTGTTGCAACGGTCCTTGAAGAGGGCCGCGGCACGAAGCAGCAGCGCATCGGCAACGTGCTCGTGGGCGATGCCGCGGCGCGCCAGCTGCCGTCGCGCCAGCGCCAGCATGGCATCGTCGCCCAGCGCCTTGAGGTAGTGCGCATTGACCCAGGCGAGCTTGGCCGCGTCCCACTGCGCCGGATGACGGGCAAGGTGGCCGCCGTCGAACCATTCGATCATCTGCGCCCGGCTGAACAGCTCCTCGTCGCCATGGCTCCAGCCGAGCCGCGCCAGGTAGTTGAGCATCGCCTCCGGCAGGAACCCCTCCTCCTCGTAGGCGGTGACGCTGACCGCGCCGCGGCGCTTGGAGAGCTTCTGCCCGTCGTCACCCAGGATCACCGGCACATGGGCGAACGCCGGCAGCGGCGCGCCGAGCGCCCGAAACATGTTGATCTGCCAGGGCGTGTTGTTGACGTGCTCGTCGCCGCGAAAGACGTGGCTGATCTTCATGTCCCAGTCGTCGACGACGACCGCGAAGTTGTAGGTCGGGACGCCGTCGGCGCGGACGATGACGAGGTCGTCGATCTCGCGATTGGAGATCGTGATCGGGCCCTTCACCAGGTCGTCCCAGGTGACCGCCCCGTCGGCCGGGTTGCGGAAGCGGATGACCGGCACCACCCCTTCGGGCAAGGCCGGCAGGGTCTTGCCCGGCTCGGGCCGCCAGCGGCCGTCGTACAGGGTCTTCTCGCCGCGGGCGCGCTGCGCCTCGCGCATCGCCTCGAGCTCCTCGGGCGTGGCGTAGCAGCGGTAGGCGCTGCCTTCGGCGAGCATCCGCTCGACCACCTCGCGGTAGCGGTCGAGCCGCTGCATCTGGTAGATCGGGCCCTCGTCGTGGTCGATGCCGAGCCAGCGCATCGATTCGAGGATCTGCTCGACCGAATCCTGGGTCGAGCGGGCGACGTCGGTGTCCTCGATGCGCAGCACGAAGCTGCCGCCGTGGTGGCGGGCGAACGCCCACGAGAACAGCGCCGTGCGCGCCGTGCCGAGGTGCAGGAAGCCCGTGGGCGAAGGGGCAATGCGCGTGCGCACCGGGCCGGTCACGGCCGGCGCATGCGAGGTGCTCACAAGCCCGACAGGCCGCGCAGGAGGTCGGCCTGGATGTCTTCGACGTCGTCGAGGCCGACCGCCACCCGCACCATGCCCTGGACGATGCCGGCCGCCTGGCGCTGCGCCTCGGTGAGGCGCCCGTGCGAGGTGCTCGCCGGGTGGGTGATGGTGGTCTTGGTGTCGCCGAGGTTGGCGGTGATCGAGAGGATCTGGGTCGAATCGATCAGGTGAAAGGCGTTCTTGCGCGCCGCCGCCGGATCGCCGGCCGGCGCGGCGACGACGAACGAGACGACGGCCCCGCCGCAGCCGCGCTGCTGCGCCATCGCCAGCGCGTGCTGAGAATGCGACTCGAGCCCTGGGTAGTAGACCTTCTGCACCGTCGGCTGGGTCTCGAGCCAGCGCGCCAGCGTCAGCGCCCGCTCGCTTTGCGCCTGCATCCGGATCGAGAGCGTCTCCAGGCCCTTCAGCACCACCCAGGCGTTGAACGGCGAGAGCGACATCCCGGCGCTGCGCATCACCGGCACGAACTTCTCGTTGACGATCTGCTCGCTGCCGCAGATCGCGCCGGCGATGACCCGGCCCTGGCCGTCCAGGTACTTGGTGCCGGAGTGGATGATCAGGTCGGCGCCGTACTCCACCGGCCGCTGCAGCGCCGGTGTGCAAAAGCAGTTGTCCACGGCGAGCAGCGCGCCGGCATCGCGGGCGATGGCCGAAAGCGCGCGGATGTCGCAGACCTCGGTCAGCAGATTGGTCGGCGATTCGGCAAACAGCAGCTTGGTGTTCGGCTTGACCGCGGCCTGCCAGGCGGCGACATCGGTCTGCGAGACGAAGGTGGTCTCGACGCCGAACTTGGCGAATTCGCGGCCGAACAGCATGACCGTCGAGCCGAACACGCTCTGCGAGCAGATCACGTGGTCGCCGGCCTTGAGCAGCCCCATGCCGAGCAGCAGGATCGCGCTCATGCCCGAGGAGGTGGCGATGCAGGCCTCGGTCGCTTCGAGCGCCGCCAGGCGGCGCTCCATCATCGTCACCGTCGGGTTGGTGAAGCGCGAGTAGATGAACGCCTCTTCCTCGTTGGCGAAGCGCGCCGCGGCGGTGGCGGCGTCGGGCTGGACGAAGCTGCTGGTGAGGAAGAGCGCCTCCGAGTTCTCGCCCCAGACGCTCGCCGGCAGGCCCTCGCGGACCGCGAGCGTGTCGAGCCGCGTGCCGGGCGGCAGCGCGACGCGGGGAATCTTGCCTTCGGCCATCAGGCGGCCTCGGCGCTCTGCAGCGCGAGGCGCGAGCGCGGATCGTTCGCGTCTTCCTCGTCGCCCTGGGCATTGCGCTGCGCCGCGATCGCGGCGAACTCGTCCGCACTGACGTCGCCGGTGATGTAGTGGCCATCGAAGCACGAGGCCTCGAAGCCGTCGAGCTTCGTGTTCAGCGCCCCGACGACGCGCTTCATCGCCGCGACGTCCTGGTAGATCAGGGCGTCGGCGCCGATGAACTGGCGGATCTCCTCGATCGTGCGACCGTGCGCCACCAGCTCGTCCTTGGTCGGCATGTCGATGCCGTAGACGTTCGGATAGCGCACCGGCGGCGCCGCCGAGGCGAGATAGACCTTCTTGGCACCGGCGTCGCGCGCCATCTGCACGATCTCCTTCGAGGTCGTGCCGCGGACGATCGAGTCGTCGACCAGCAGCACGTTGCGACCCTTGAACTCGACCTCGATCGCGTTCAGCTTCTGCCGCACCGACTTCTTGCGCACGCCCTGCCCCGGCATGATGAAGGTCCGGCCGACATAGCGGTTCTTGACGAAGCCCTCCCGGTAGGGCTTGCCGATCTTCTGCGCCAGCTGCATCGCCGACGGACGGCTCGACTCCGGAATCGGGATGACGACGTCGATCTCGTTCGGCGGCATGGTCGAGATCAGGCGCTGCGCCAGCGTCTCGCCTAGATTCAAGCGCGCCTGGTAGACCGAGATGCCGTCCATGATCGAGTCGGGCCGCGCCAGGTAGACGTACTCGAACATGCAGGGGTTGAGGCTGGGGTTCTCGGCGCACTGCTTCGAGTGGATCCGGCCTTCGAGATCGATGAAGATCGCCTCGCCCGGGGCGACGTCGCGGGTCAGCGTGTGGCCGGTGCCGACGATCGCGACCGACTCGCTCGCCACCATCACCTCGGGGCCGTCGGGCCCTTCGCCTTCACCGAACGAGAGCGGGCGGATGCCGTACGGGTCGCGAAACGCCAGCAGCCCCTGGCCGGCGA
>DATCGH010000543.1:0-5423 GCA_036509055.1 Caldimonas sp. | reverse complement strand
CGTATCGCGAAGAACACCGAGAACGGCATCAGCAGCGGCGGCTCGCCGGTGGCCTTGCTGCGATGGATGGTGTCGGCGACGTTGCCGCCCTGCCAGAGGCGCACGTCGAACACAGGCGGGCAGTCGTTCGCGGTCGGGATCTTGTAGGTGCTCGGCGCGTGCGTGAGGAGCAGGCCGGCGCGCGGCGTGCCGTCGTTCGGGTGCCAGACGAGCTCTTCCATCGTCAGCCAGCCCATGCCCTGGATGAAGCCGCCCTCGACCTGGCCGATGTCGATCGCCGGGTTGAGCGAGGTGCCGGCGTCGTGCAGGACGTGCGCGGCGAGCAGCCTCCACTCGCCGGTGAGCGTGTCGACGACGACCTCGCTCACCGCCGCGCCGTACGCGAAGTAGTAGAACGGCCGGCCCTGCATCGTCTCGCGGTCCCACGACAGGCCCGGCGTCGCGTAGAAGCCGTCGGACCAGAGCTGGACGCGCGCCATGTAGGCGTCGACGACGAGGTCGCGGAACGCGATCGTCTGCTTCGTGCCGAGCACGACGTTGCCGCCGGTGAAGCGGATGTCGCCCGCCTCGACGCCGTGCCGCCCGGCGGCGAAGGCGACCAGGCGGGCCTTGATCTGGCGCGCAGCGTCCTGCGCCGCCTTGCCGTTCAGATCGCTCCCGGTCGACGCGGCCGTCGCCGACGTGTTGGCGATCTTCTGCGTGTCGGTGGCGGTGACGCGAACGGCGCCGATGTCGACCCCGAGCTCGTGTGCGACGACCTGCGCGACCTTGGTGTTGAGCCCCTGGCCCATCTCGGTGCCGCCGTGGTTGACGAGCACCGAGCCGTCGCCGTAGACGTGGACGAGCGCGCCCGCCTGGTTGAGGTGGACGAGGTTGAACGAGATGCCGAACTTGACGGGAGTGAGCGCCAGGCCGCGCTTGAGGACCTCGCTCGACGCGTTGAACGCGGCGATCTCGTCGCGGCGCGCGCGATAGCCGCTCGTCGACTCCAGCTCGGCGACCAGCTCGGCGACGATGTTGTCGTCGACGACCTGGCCGTACGGGGTGACGTTGCGCTCGCCTGGCGCGCCCGGCCGCGGGCTCGGCCCGTAGAAATTGACGCGACGAACGTCGAGCGCGTCCTTGCCGAGCGCGCGCGCGACCGAGTCGACGATGTTCTCGACCGCGATCGCGCCCTGCGGGCCGCCGAAGCCGCGAAAGGCGGTGTTGCTCTGGGTGTTGGTGCGGCCCGAGTAGCCGTGGATCGCGACGTCGGGCAGCCAGTAGGCGTTGTCGAAGTGGCAGATGGCGCGCGTCATCACCGGCCCGGACAGGTCGGCGGAGAAGCCGGCCCGCGAGACCATCGTCAGCTCGGCGCCGAGGACCCGGCCGGCATCGTCGTAGCCGACCTCGTATTCGTAGTGGAAGCAGTGGCGCCGGCCGGTGACCATGAAGTCGTCGTCGCGGTCCAGGCGCAGCTTCACCGGGCGGGCGAGCTTCCTCGCCGCGATCGCGGCGACACAGGCGAACAGGGCCGACTGCGACTCCTTGCCGCCGAAGCCGCCGCCCATGCGCCGGCATTCCACCTGCACCTGGTGCGAGCGCAGGCCGAGGCAATGGGCCACCAGGTGCTGCATCTCGCTCGGATGCTGGGTCGAGCAGTGCACCAGCATGCCGTCGTCCTCGCGCGGCACCGCGTACGAGATCTGCCCTTCGAGATAGAACTGCTCCTGGCCGCCGACCTCCAGCGTGTCGGCGAGGCGATGCGGTGCCGTGGCGATGGCGGCGCGGGCGTCGCCGCGCTCGAGGTGCATCGGCGGCAGCACGTAGCTGCCGGCGGCATGCGCCTCCACCGGCGTGATCAGGGCCGGCAGGGGCTCGATGCGCAGCGCCGCCTTGGCCTGCGCCGCCGCCCGCCGCGCCGCATCGCGCGTCGTCGCGATCACGGCAAACACCGGCTGGCCGAGGTAGTGGACCTCGCCCTCGGCGAGGATCGGATCGTCGTGGATCACCGGGCCGCAGTCGTTCGGCCCGGGGATGTCGGCGGCGGTGAGGACCGCGACGACGCCGGGCTCGGCGGCGATCCGCGCGATCTCGACCGCGAGCAGCCGGCCATGCGCCACCGGCGAGAGGCCGAGCGCCGCGTGCAGCGTGCCGGCGAGCTCGGGCAGGTCGTCGACGTAGGGCGCCGCGCCGGCGACGTGCAGGTGCGCCGACTCGTGCGCACGCGACACGCCGACGCGCGCGCCGGCGGCGACATCGGCGTCGGGCGCCGCCAGCCAGCGCGGATCGAGGGCGCGGTTCACGACACGGCTCCTGCCGGAGCGAGCGGCGCGGCATGCGCCAGCGTGCTCCAGACGCTGGTCTGCGCGCTGCCGAGCGGCGAGGTCGGGCGGGTCTCGAGCCAGAGGCGGCGCAACAGGTTCTGCGCGACCTGCAGGCGATAGGCCGCGCTGGCACGCATGTCGCTGAGCGGCGCGAAATCGACGGCCAACGCCTGCTGGGCGTCGCGCAGCGTCGCTTTGGTCCAGGGCTGGCCGAGCACGACGGCTTCGGCCTGGGCGGCGCGCTTCACCGTCGCCGCCATGCCGCCGAAGGCGAAGCGCACGGCGCTCACGACCTCGCCGTCGAGACCGATCGCCAGGCCGGCGCAGACCGCGGAGATGTCGCAATCGAAGCGCTTCGAGATCTTGTACGCGCGGACCTCGTTGGCGCTGTCCAGCGGCACCTCGATCGCCTGGACGAACTCGCCGGGCTCGAGCCGGCTCTGCATGTAGCCGGTGTAGAAGTCGGCGAGGGCGACGCGGCGGATGCGCTCGCCCTGGCGCAGCACCAGGCTGGCATCGAGCGCCATCAGCACCGGCGCGCTGTCGCCGATCGGCGAGCCGTTGGCGACGTTGCCGCCCATCGTGCCCGCATGGCGCAGCGGCACGCCGGCGAAGCGCAGCCAGACGTCGGTCAGCGTCGACCAGTGTCCGACCAGGGCGCGCCAGGCTTCCTCGAGCGAGGCGCCGGCGCCGATCGAGAGCACGCCGTCCTTCGCCTCGATGCGCTTCAGGGCGTCGACGTCGCCGATGTAGAGCAGCGACGGCAAGGGGCGGAAGATCTTGTTGACCCAGAGACCGATGTCGGTCGAGCCGGCGAGGAGACGCGCCTCGGGGTTCGCCAGCCGCTCCGCGGCGAAGGCCCCGAGCGTCTTCGGCGCGATCAGCTCGCCGCCGGCGGTTGCATAGCGGAAGGTGTCTTCGGAGCGCATGGCTTCGAGCGCGATCCGTGCCGGCGCGGTGTCGAGCGGCGCCGCCGGCAGGTCGAACATGCGCTCGCCGGCATCGAGGATCGGCCGGTATCCGGTGCAGCGACAGAGGTTGCCGGAAAGCTCGTCGGCGAGCTGCTGACGTGTCGGCCGGGTGCCGCGTGCACCGTGGTGCTGGTACGTCGCCCAGAGGGACATCACGAAGCCGGGGGTGCAGAAGCCGCATTGCGAGCCATCGCACTCGACCATTGCCCGCTGCACGGGGTGCAGCTCGTCTCCGTTCGCTTCCCTGCCTTTCAGGTCCTCGACCGTGAACAGCGCCTTGCCGTCGAGCGTCGGCAGGAACTGGATGCAGGCGTTGGTCGTGGTCAGGCGGAGGCCACCCACCAGCTCGGGCGACTTGGCCTGTGCCTCGCCCGGCAGCGTGCCGATGACGACGGTGCAGGCGCCGCAATCACCTTCGTTGCAGCCTTCCTTGGTGCCGCTGCAGCGCGCCTCCTCGCGCAGCCAATCGAGCACGGTGCGGGTCGGGGCGACACCGTCGACCTCGACGACGGCGCCGCGGTGGAAGAAGCGGATCGGGCGGCTCGACATGGGCGTCATGGCGGGAATGCGGAGTCCGAAGGTAAACCCTCGGGCGCGAAGCGATATACAGGGTGCGGCATGCCGCCTATGATTTCGGCAGTATGACGGCGGACGCTGCATTCGGGAAGATCGAGCTTCATCTCATCCGGGTGTTGCAGACTTTGATCAGCGAACGGAGCGTCTCCCGAGCCGCCATGCGCCTGGGCAGCAACCAGCCGCAGGTCAGCGCCCAGCTGCGGCGCCTGCGCGCCCTCACCGGTGACGCGCTGCTGGTTCGCGCCGGCAACGCCATGACGCCGACCGAGACGGCGATGCAATTGCTGGGCCCGGCGACGACCCTGCTGCGCGAGGCCGACCGCCTGTTCGGAACCCACGCCAAGCAGCGCAGCTTCGAGGCCGGTGCCACCGAGGCGACCTTCCGCATCGCCGCCAGCGACTATCTCGACCCGCTGTTCCTCCCCGAACTGGTGGGCCACGTCAAGCGGCTGGCACCGCAGGTGCGGCTCGAGCTGCTGCCGCTCACCGGCGACTACGAATATCGCAAGCGCCTGGCCGCCGGCGAAGTCGACCTGGTGATCGGCAATTGGCTGCACCCGCCAGACGAGTTGCACCTCGGCCGGCTGATCAGCGACGAGATCGTCTGCCTTGTCGGCGAGGACCATCCCGCCGGTCGCGGCCGCTGGTCGAGCGAGCGCTATCTGGCCGCCGAGCACGTCGCGCCGATGCCGTTCTACGGCCAGTCGCCAGGGGTCGTCGACGATCATCTCGCCTCGCTCGGCCTGGCGCGCAACGTCGTCGTCCGCAGCGCCCACTTCGGCCTGATCCCGACCATGGTGGCGCAGACGATGCTGGTGCTGACGACCGGGCGGCTGTTCTGCTCGCGCTATGTCGATGCGCTGCCGGTGCGCATCCTGCGCTGCCCGATCCCGTTTCCCGCCCTCAGCTATTACCAGCTCTGGCACGACGTCACCCACGCTTCGGCGCCGGCGAAGTGGCTGCGCGAGCAGGTGCGCGAGGTGGCGCGCAATCTCGCCGGCCACGGCATGCTGAAGCGTCGCGGCGCATGAGCGGCGCCGGCGCGAGCGCGTCCTCGCGCGTCGCCGTGCATGGCGATCTGCTCGACTTCACCGCCGCGCCAGGGTGGGGCGAGGTCGAGTCGGCGGCGGTGCGCTTCCGTCCCGACCACTGGCTGCTGATCGAAGGCGGTCGCATCGCCGCCGTCCAGGCCGAGGCGCCGGGCGAAGGCTGGCTGCGCCACGACCATGCCGGTCGCTGGATCCTGCCCGGCTTCGTCGACACCCACGTGCACAGCCCGCAGCTCGACGTGATCGCGAGCTACGGCACCGAGCTGCTCGATTGGCTGACGACCCACACCTTCCCGGCCGAGGCGCGCCACGCCGACCCGCCGCACACCGAGGCGACCGCGGCCCTGTTCCTCGACGCGTTGCTCGCCCACGGCACCACCTCGGCGGTGGTCTTCCCGACCGTGCATCGGCAGTCGGTCGACGCCTTGTTCGCCGCGGCCGGGGCGCGCGGCATGCGCGTCATCGCCGGCAAGGTGCTGATGGACCGGAATGCGCCGGACGACCTGCGCGACGACGTCCTC
>DATCGH010000542.1:0-6351 GCA_036509055.1 Caldimonas sp. | reverse complement strand
ATCGCCCGGTAGGCGGGCATCGCGGAGCCGTGCGAATCGATCGTCACCGGGCCGGCCACGAGACCCTCGGTGCCGGTCGCGACCGCCGTCGCCACGATCGGCTGCACCGCCCGGGCGAAGCCGCTGCCCGGCGGCTCGGGGGCCGCGCGCGGGCGCGGCAGGGGGTCGGGGTCGGTACGCAGCATGGCGGGTCCTGGCGGCGGTCGAGAGGGACTGCATTCTAGGAAGCCCCCGAACCGGCGGCTCGTCGCACGCGAACCTCACAATCGGCGCGATGGATTGGAAACGCCCCGCGCTGGCCGACAGCGAAACCCGCTGGCCGGGTCAGCTCGCCGCGATCGACATGGGCTCGAACAGCTTCCGGCTGGAGATCGGCCAGCTGGTCGACGATCGCTACCGGCGCATCGACTACCTGAAGGAAACGGTCCGCCTCGGCGGCGGGCTCGATGCTTCGGGCTTCCTCGGCGAGGAGGCAGCGGCACGCGGCCTCGATTGCCTGGCCCGCTTCGCCAGCCGGCTCGACGGCTTCGATCCGAGCCAGGTGCGCGCGGTCGCGACCCAGACGCTGCGCGAGGCGAAGAACCGCAATGCCTTCCTCGCCCGGGCCCAATCGACCCTCGGCCGGCCGATCGAGATCATCTCCGGCCGCGAAGAGGCGCGCCTCATCTTCTCCGGCGTCGCCCGGCTGCAGCCGTCGGACCTGCCCCGGCTGGTGATCGACATCGGCGGCCGCTCGACCGAGATGATCCTCGGCCGCGGCGAGCGGCCGCGCCGGGCCGAGTCGTTCCAGGTCGGCAGCGTCAGCCTGTCGATGAAGTACTTCCCCGAGGGCCGCTTCAGCGAGCGGGCCTTCCGCGAGGCGCAGATCGCCGCCGGCGCCGAGCTGGAGGAAGCGATCGGGCCGTTCGCGCCGCGCCATTGGCGCGAGGCGCTCGGCTCCTCCGGCACGGTCGGCGCCGTGTCCCAGGTGCTGGCCGCGAGCGGCCAGGGCGATGGCACGGTCACGCCCGAAGGCCTGCGCTGGCTGATGCGGCGCTGCCTCGAGGCCGGCAGCGCCGACCGGCTCGACCTGCCGGGCCTCAGGGACGACCGGCGCGCCGTCATCGCCGGCGGCCTGTCGCTGCTCTACACGCTGGCGATGAACTTCGGCATCGACGAGCTGCAGCCGGCCCGCGGCGCCCTGCGCCAGGGCGTGATCTTCGACCTGGCGGCGCGCCGGGCGATCGAGCGCCGTACCGCGGCCGCGGTGCTGGACATCCGCGAGTCGTCGGTGCGCGAGCTGCAGCGCCGCTTCCAGGTCGACGTCGAGCAGGCCGGGCGGGTCGAAGCGGTGGCCCTGTCGCTGCTCGACGACATCGAGCCGGAGACGCCGAGCGAGGCGCGGCGCGAGCTGCGCTGGGCGGCGGCGCTGCACGAGACCGGCATGATGATCTCGCACCACGACTACCACCGGCACAGCGCCTATGTGCTCTCGCACGTCGACGCGCCGGGCTTCTCGCAGAGCCAGCTGCGGCGCATCGGCGACCTGGTGCTCGGCCAGCGCGGCGGCCTGCGCAAGCTCGAGGCGCGACTGCAGGAGATGACCTTCGCCCTGCACCTGTTCTGCCTGCGCCTGGCGGTGATCGTCAGCCACGCCCGTGGCGACGTCGTTCCGGGCGAGATCGCGCTGATCGGCGAATCCGCCCAGCCGACGCTCGCCCCGGCCCTCGGCTGGGCCGAGACCCACCCGCGCGCGCTGCACCTGCTGCGCGAGGAAATCGAGGCCTGGAGCCGGATCGAGGTGCTGCAGCCGGCGCTGGCACCGTCCTGACGAGCACGGCCCGCGAGTCGCGGGTGGCGAGGGCCTAGAGGCAGTCGGGCGACTGCACGGCCTGGAGGATGACGCGGTCTTCGTCGTCGCGCGGCCGGTGCCGGATCCACCAGACGGCCCCCTTCTTGATCGACCACGGCTGAGCCACGCCGATCAGGGCCTGCGCCGCGGCCAGGCCGAGCGTCGGCTGGTGGCCGACGATCAGCACCGCGCCGTTTCCCTCGGGCCAGCGGGCGGCGTCCAGCACGTCCTGGGCACTCGCCTCCGGCGCGAGTTCGTCGAGCGTGCGGAACTTGCGGCCGAGCGCCTTGGCCGTCTCCTGGCAGCGGACCGCCGGACTGACCAGGACGCGGGTGGAATGGGCGAGCCGCCGATTCAGCCACTCGGCCATGCGCTCTGCCTGGCGCTCGCCCTTGGGGGTGAGCTTGCGTGCCAGGTCGTCGCCGGCATCGCCTTCGACGGCCTCGGCGTGACGCCACAGGATCAAGTCCATGACTACAGCCTGTTCATGATGGAAAGCCCCTCGCGCCCGGCGTAGCGTCGCATCAGCGCCGTTTGCGCCGACGGCCCGCCGCCGGCGACGCGACTGTAGCTGCCGTCGGCGGCCAGCGTCCACGCATCCTCGCCGTCGAGCAGGTACGGCACGAGGCACTCGTCGATGATCCGCTGCCGCATCCGCGCTTCGCGCACCGGCCAGCCCACCTCGATCCGGCCGTACATGTTGCGGCCCATCCAGTCGGCGCTGGAGAGATAGAGGGCCTCGTCGTCGCTTGCCGTGCCCCAGCGGAAGTAGGCGATGCGCGAGTGCTCGAGAAAGCGTCCGACGATCGAGCGCACCCGGATCCGCTCGGTCGCGCCGGCCACGCCGGGGCGAAGCCTGCAGGCGCCGCGAACGATCAGGTCGATGTCGGCGCCGGCTCGGGCAGCGCCGATCAGGGCCTCGATCAGCGCCACGTCGGTCAGGGCGTTGATCTTGACGACCACCCGCGCCGGCTGCCCGGCCGTGGCCGCCGCGGCCACCCGGGCGAGCTCGGCGAGCATCTGCTTGTGCAGGGTGAACGGCGCCTGCAGCATGGTCCGCATCGTTCGCGTCCGGCCCAGGCTCGCCAGCTGCTGGAACACGGCGTCGGCATCGGCGGTCAGCTCCGGGTCGGCGCTGAAGTGGCCGATGTCGGTATAGAGCCGGGCGGTGTTGGGGTTGTAGTTCCCGGTGGAGAGATGGACATAGCGGCGCAGCCGACCGTCCTCGCGCCGGGTCACGAGCAGCAGCTTGCCGTGGGTCTTGAGGCCGACAACGCCATACACCACCTGGGCGCCCACAGCTTCGAGGCGCTCGGCCCAGTTGATGTTGGCCTCTTCGTCGAAGCGGGCCTGCAGCTCCACCACCGCCATCACTTCCTTGCCGCGCCGCGCCGCCTCGATCAAGAGGTCCATCAGCGGCGACTCGCTGCCGGCGCGGTAGATGGTCTGCTTGATCGCCAGCACCGCCGGGTCGGCGACCGCCTCGCGCATGAACTGCACCACCGGCTCGAACGATTCGAACGGCTGGTGCAGCATCAGGTCGGAGGCGCGGATCCGGTCGAACATCGATTGCTGCCGCGGCAGGCTCGCCGGCCAGGCCGGCGAGAACGGCGCGAAGCGCAGCCGTGGCGCATCGGCGAGGTCGATCAGGCCGTTCAGGCGCACCAGGTTGACCGGCCCGTTGACCTTGTAGAGCGCCGACTCCTGCAGGTTGAACTGCTCGAGCAGGAAGTTCGAGAGCTCGGCCGGACAGGTGTTGACGACCTCGAGCCGCACCGCCTGGCCGAAGTGGCGGGTGGTGAGCCCCGAGCGCAGCGCCTGGCGCAGGTTGCTGACGTCGGCATCGACTTCGAGATCGGAATCGCGCGTGATGCGGAATTGCGAGAACGACTCGACCTCGCGGCCGGGAAAGAGCTCGCCGAGGTGGGCGCGGATGACGCTCGTCAGCAGCACGAAGGCCTGCTCCCCGCCGTCGCCCGGCAGCTTCATCACCCGCGGCAGCACCCTCGGCACCTTGACGATCGAGATCGTGTTGCGCCGGCCGAAGGCGTCCTTGCCGCCGAGGCGGGCGATGAAGTTGAGCGACTTGTTCGCGACCTGCGGAAACGGATGCGCCGGGTCGAGCCCCACCGGGACGAGCAGCGGCCGGACCTGGGTCTCGAAGAACCGGCCGACCCAGTGCCGTTCGGCCTCGTTGCGGTCGGCGTGGTTGACGATCCGGATGCCGTTGGCGGCGAGCGCCGGCATCACCTCGTCGTTGAAGACCTTGTAGCTGTCGTCGACCAGGGCGTGGGCCGCGGCGGCGAGCGCCTCGATATCGGCGGCGGAGACGCCGGTGTCGGGGCGGTGCGAGGCCTCGAGGTTGTCGGCGTAGCGGACCTCGAAGAATTCGTCGAGGTTGGAGGAGACGATGCAGACGTAGCGCAGCCGCTCCAGCAGAGGCACGTCCTCGCGTCGGGCCTGCTCCAGGACCCGTCGATTGAATTCGAGGATCGCCGTTTCGCGGTTCAGCAAGGGGGGCATGCCGCCGTGGGGCTTGCCTTTCGCGGGCTCGGTCACCCCCCTAGTTTATGAACTTCCGGCGATAGAACGATGACACGCCCGCCCTCCCGGGCGGACGGGTCGCAAGAACCGCGAGCCGCGGACCGGCGAACCACCGGCCCGCTGATGCGCCCGTTCGCTACTGCGCGTCGTTCGAGATCACGTTGCCGAACCGGACCCAGCTCTTGCCGTCGAAGCGCATCAGCTGCACCGCCTCGATCGGCGCGAAATCCTTCGGCGAGGTGTTGATGCGGATCCCCGGCAGGCCCATGCCGGTGTCGAAGTTCTTCAGGTTCGCGGCCTGCCGCATGACGTTCTCGCGGGTCAGGTTGTCGCCGCACTGCTTGAGAACCTGGACCAGGGTGCGCGCCACCGAGTAGCCATACGTGTTCGATGAGTCGATGAGGCTGCCGTCGGGGTAGTACTTCTTCATGAAGGCGCGCCACTCGAGCATCTCGGCGTCGTTGTCCCATTGCGGGTCGGTCGGGTCCTTGCCGTAGTTCGACGACAAGATGCCGACCGACTTGTCGAGGCCCGCCGGCGTCAGCACCGAGCCGACCGATTGCGACACGTTGTTCAGGTAGTGCACCGGTTTCCAACCGATGTCGAAGACCTTGCGGATCGCCTGCGCGGCGAACTTCGGGGTCGTGATGTTGACGAACACGTCGGCGCCCGAGGACTGCAGCTGCACGACCTGCGAGTCGACGGTCGGGTCGCTGGTCTCGTACGAAGCCTCGGCCACGATCATCGTCTTCGCCTTGTCGCCGAGACCGTCCTTCAGCCCCTTCAGGTAGTCCTTGCCGTAGTCGTCGTTCTGGTACAGGACGGCGATCTTGGCGCCCGGCTTGGTCTGCAGGATGTGCTTGGCGTAGATCGTCGTCTCGGTCTGGTAGTTCGGCTGCCAGCCCATGGTCCAGGGGAAGTTCTGCGGGTCGTTCCACTTGGTCGCACCGGTGGCGACGAAGAGCTGCGGCACCTTCTTCGCGTTCATGTACTTGTGGATCGCGGTGTTCGAGGGCGTGCCGAGCGGCTGGAACACCAGCAGGACCTCGTCCTGCTCGACCAGGCGGCGCACCATCTCCACCGTCTTCGGCGGGCTGTAGGCGTCGTCGAGGGAGATGAAGTTGATCTTGCGGCCGTTGATGCCACCCTCGTCGTTGATCTTCTTGAAGTAGGCGGCCTCGACCTTGCCGATCGTGCCGTAGGCGGAAGCCGGACCGCTGTACGGCATGGTGTTGCCGACCTTGATCTCGGTATCGGTGGCGCCTGGGTCGTACTTCTTCTGGGCCGCGGCCGGAGTGGCCGCGAGAGCCAGCGCAAGGGCAGCGCTTGCGCACGCGAGCAGGTTCTTCACAAACATGATGTGTCTCCGGTGGCGGCGGTGGATCACCCGCCTTTTTGCTGGGCTGGGATTCGATGGCGTAACCGCGCCCAGCCGAGGCGGATCGCACCGTTGATGCCCATCGGCATCAGGAACATGAAACCGATCAGGAAAATGCCGTAAATCGCCCAGGGCGCCGCCTTCGAGATGTGGTCGGCGATGTTGGGGATGAACTGGATGAAGATCGCGCCGAAGATCGCACCCGGGATCGATGCCAGGCCGCCGATGACGATGCCGGTCAGGAGGCCGATGGACAGGCCGACCGCGAAGCTGTCCGGCGCGACGAACTGGATCGCGATCGCGCCGAGCGAACCGGCGATGCCGGTGTACATGGCGCTGACGCCGAAGGCGAGCGACTTGTAGCGCGCCGTGTCGATGCCCATCGCCGAGGCGGCGATCGGATGGTCGCGGATCGCCACCAGCGCCCGGCCGACCCGCCCGCGGATCAGGTTCCAGCCGATGACGAACATGACGACGGTGATCGCGAGCGTGAACAGGTAGAGCCACTGATCGGGGCTCAGCTTCAGGCCGAACGGTGCGTCAGGCTTGACGATGACGATGCCCTGCACACCGCCGGTCCATTTCTCGACCGCCTTGT
>DATCGH010000541.1:0-5465 GCA_036509055.1 Caldimonas sp. | reverse complement strand
GCGACGCCTGAGAGCCCGAGGAAGCGGACCAGCGCGTCGATCGCCACCTCGGCCGCCGCACGCTCCCAATGCTGGCCGCATTCGATCAGCAGCGCCCGCTTCGGGCTCGTCGGATCGCCGAAGCCGCCGCGGTCGACCATGCGCATGCCGGCCGGATGGCCGGTGTCGATGAGCAGGTCGGCCGGCACGCCGAGCTCGCGCGCGTAGGCGACGTTCTTCTCGACCGTGCCGCAGACCATCAGCGGCCGACAAGGCTCGCTCATGCTGTGGATGTCGAGCAGCCGCTCGGCGGCATCGACGAACGGCCTGAGCAACCGGGCACGGCGCAGCTCGAGCGAATCGCGCGGGCCGGACAGCGCGTCGTCGGACCAGACCCGGTTGTAGTCCTCGTCGACCAGGCGCGAGGGGTAGGGGTCGACCGGGTCGTAACGCGCGTAAGCCTCGACGTTGGCGAAGGCCACCGTCAGCGTGCCGCGCTCCGGGCGAAAGCCGCCGGCGAGCAGCCAGTCGAGGGCGATCGCGCCGCAGATCTCGTTGCCGTGGGTCAGCGCCTGCACCATGGCCTTCGGCCCGGGGCGGCCGGAGTCGAGCACATGCACCCAGTCGACGCCGCTGCCGCTTTCTTTCCAGCGGGCAATGTCGGGGGCTTGTAGCTCGATCGGCGGGAGGGTGTCGTCAGCCATGGCGGTCATCCGCGCGACCGCTCGTCGCCGAGGACCATGGCGGTCAGCGCGCGCGTCATCGTCGAGTCGGGGTCGCACCAGTCGAGCACGATGTCGAAGTGATGCCGGCCCGGCACCTCGAGCTCGACCGCGGGAAAGCCGGCGCCGCGCCAGGCGGCGAGCCAGGCATGCGACTGGTCGTGAAAGCCCCGGGTCTCGGCGCCGCCCCAGGCGACGACCATCCGGCAGGGAGCAGGCGGCAGGTGGAAGATCGGGCTGAGCGCGTCGGATCGGGCGCGGTCCAGCCCCATCCATTCGTTGACGAACGAGCGCGTGATCGGCTCGAGATCGAACAGCCCGCTCACCGGCATCGCTCCCTTGATCACGTCCTCGGGCAGGCCGGCGGCCTCGCGCCAGCCGCCGGCGACCAGCGCGCCGGTGAGATGACCGCCGGCCGAGTGCCCGCCGACGAAGAGCCGCTGCGGGTCGATGCCGTGCTCGGCGCCGTGGCGATGCAGCCAGGCGATCGCCGCCCGCACCTGGCGCACGATCTCCTCGAGCGAGGTGGCCGGCGCGAGCGAATAGTCGGGGGCGACGAGCGTGATGCCGCAGGCGTTCAGCGCCGGCGCCATGTAGACCGACTCGTCCTTGCTCAGCATCCGCCAGTAGCCGCCGTGGATGAAGACGAACGCCGGCTTCAGGCCGGGGCCGGGCGCGGGCACGATGTCGAGTCCCTGGTCGCTGGCCTCGTCGTAGCGGAGGTCGCGCTCGTGCGGCAGCGTGCGGTAGACCGCCAGCGAACGGTCGCGGTAGAGGTCCATGTGCGCCTGGAACACGCCCTCGGGCAGGGCGCGGCTCGGCGAATACGCCTTGTCGATCTCGGGGTCGCTGCTGAAGCTCATCTCGTTCTCACACTCCCAGGTGGCGTTGCCAGATCGACGGGTCCCGGTCGAGCTCGGCCGAGCTGCCGGTCCAGGCGACCCGGCCTTTCTCGAGGATGACATGCCGGTCGGCGAGCTGGATCAGGCGCTGCACGTACTTGTCGATCACCAGGATCGCCTGGCCGCTCGCGCGCAGCGCGGCGAGACAGTGCCAGATCTCCTGGCGCACCATCGGCGCCAGGCCCTCGGTGGCCTCGTCGAGGATCAGGAGGCGCGGCTCGGTCACCAGCGCGCGGCCGATCGCCAGCATCTGTTGCTCGCCGCCCGAGAGCTGGTTGCCCATGTTCGTGCGCCGCTCGTAAAGACGCGGGAACAGCTCGAAGATGCGGGCGATGCGCTCGGCGGCCGTGCTCCGGCGCCCTCCCTGGCCGTCTGCGCCGTCGCCGGCGGGATCGCCGGCCGTCGGCCCTGCGCGCGGCCGCTCGAAGGCGCTCAGGTGCTCCTCGACCGTGAGGTTGGCGAAGATCTGCCGGCCCTCGGGCACGAGGCCCAGGCCGCGCCGCGCGATCCGGTGCGGCGCGCCCGCCTCGACTCGCTCGCCGCGGAACACGACCTCGCCGCTTCGGGCCGGATGCAGGCCGCAGATCGTTCGCACCAGCGTCGTCTTGCCCATGCCGTTGCGGCCCAGGAGCGCCACCACCTCGCCCGCGCCCACCTCGAGGTCGACGCCCTGCAGCACCGCGCTGCCGCCGTAGCCGGCATGCAGGCCGCGCACCGCGAGCAGGGTCTCGCCGGCTGCCGATGCGAAGGCAGGGGCCACGCTCACTCCTCGCCCAGGTAGGCCTCGATCACGCCGCTGTCGCGGCGCACCGCGTCGGGCGCGCCGCTGGCGATGATCTGCCCGCTCACCAGCACCGATACGCGGTCGGCCAGGCGGAACACCGCATCGACGTCGTGCTCGATCAGCAGCACCGTCGTGCGGGCGCGCAGGCGCTGGATCAATGCTTCCATGCGCCTCGATTCGTCGTGGCCCATGCCGGCCATCGGCTCGTCGAGCATCACCAGCCGCGGCCGGCTGGCGATCGCCAGGCCGACCTCGAGCGCACGCTGCTCGCCGTGCGAGAGCGCGGCGATGCCGGCGCCTGCCCTGTCGGCGAGACCGATCTCGGCCAGCAATTCGTCCGCTGTCATGCCGGGCGAAGCGAAGGACCCCGCCGCCTGCAGGGCCAGGGCGACGTTCCCGGCGACGTCGAAGCTCCTGAACAGGCGGGTGATCTGGAACGACCGGGCCAGACCGCGCCGCGCCCGCTCGTGCGGCGAAAGGTGGGTGATGTCGTGGCCGGCGAAGACGATCCGGCCACGGTCGGGCCGCACCTGGCCGGCGAGCTGCGCCACCAGCGTCGTCTTGCCGGCGCCGTTGGGGCCGATCAGCGCATGCACCTCGCCGGCATGCACCCGCAGGTCGACGCCGGCGCTCGCGACCACGCCGCCGAAGCGCTTCGAAAGCTGCTGCACGTCGAGCAGCGGCTCGGGGGTGGATGCCGCGGCGCTCATCGTTTCTTCACGGCGAGGCCGGCCAGCCAGCCGGCAAGTCCGTGGCGGGCGAACAGCACCACCGCGAGCAGCACCCAGCCGGTCCAGAACTCCCAGTGCGTGGTGTAGGCAGAGAGCGCTTCCTGCAGCACCACCAGCACGGTGGCGCCGAGCACGCCGCCCCAGAGCGAGGCGACGCCGCCCAGGATCACCATCACCATCAACGTGCCCGACTGCGTCCAGTGCAGCAGGTTCGGGCTGACGTAGCCCTGCTGGTTGACCGAGAGCGCGCCGGCGATGCCGGCGATCGCACCGGCGGCGACGAACACCGCCAGCCGCATGCGGTAGGTCGCAAAGCCGAGGGCCTCGGCACGCAGGTCGTCGTCGCGAATGGCGACGATCGCCCGGCCGAAGCGCGAGCCGACGAAGGCGTTCAGGCCGAGGAGCGTGGCCGCGAGCACGGCGAGGGCGACGTAATAGAAGGTCGGCGCGTCCTTCAGGTCGAGGCCGAAGCCGAGCAGCGAGCGCGCCCGGATGTTGAGGCCCTCGTCGCCGCCGTAGCCCTTGATCGAGTTGGCGACGTAGAACAGCATCTGCCCGAAGGCGAGCGTGATCATGATGAAGTAGACGCCGCGGGTACGCAGCGAGATGGCGCCGATCACGAGCGCGGCGAAGGCGGTCAGGGCCACGGTGGCGAGGAGATGCATGCCCGCGTTGAGCACCCCTTCGCTCACCAGCACGCCGGTCGCATAGGCACCGAGGCCGAAGAACGCGGCATGGCCGAACGACACCATGCCGCCGTAGCCGAGCACGAGGTTGAGGCTGGTCGCGGCGATCGCGAAGACGACGATCTTGCCGGCGGTGCTGACGTAGTAGCCGGCGCCGAGCGCCTGCATCGCCGGCGGCAGCGCGAGCAGGAGCCCGGCGAGCGCGAGGAGGGCGACGCGGCGTCGCAGCGACGACATCAGCCGCGCGCCGGGAAGAGGCCTTGCGGGCGGATCGCCAGCACCGCCGCCATGAAGACGTAGATCGCCACCGAGGCCAGCGCCGGGCCGGCGGCGCTCGCCATCTGCGGCGGCAGGAACTCGCGAAACAGCGCCTGCATCACGGTGCGGCCGAAGGTATCGACGACGCCGACGAGCAGGGCGCCGACGAGCGCACCGCGGATCGAGCCGATGCCGCCGATGACGATGACGACGAAGGCGAGGATCAGGATGTTCTCGCCCATGCCCACCTGCACCGCGAGCAGCGGCCCCATCAGCACGCCGGCCACCGCGCACAGGCCGGCGCCGATGCCGAAGACGACGGTGAAGAGCCGCTTGATGTCGACGCCCATGGCGGTGGCCATCTCCCGGTTCGAGGCGCCGGCGCGGACCAGCGCGCCCATCCGCGTCTTCACCACCAGCAGGTAGAGCAGCAGCGCCAGCGCCAGGCCGGCGCCGATGATCACCAGCCGGTAGGCCGGGTAGGAAAGGCCGGGGAGCAGCTCGACCGGGCCGTCGAGCGCCGCCGGCGCCGAGAGCGGCAGGTCGTTGCCGAACAGCATCCGGGTGCCATCGTTGATGATCAGGATCAGGGCGAAGGTGGCGAGCACCTGCGAGAGGTGGTCGCGGGCATAGAGCGAGCGCAGCAGGCTCGACTCCAGCACCATGCCGAACGCCGCCGTGCCCAGCACCGCGCCGACGATGCCGAGGAGGAAGGAGCCGGTGAGGCCGACGATCCAGGCGCCGATGAACGCGCCCACCATGTAGAGCGAGCCGTGCGCCAGGTTGATCATGTCCATCACGCCGAACACCAGCGTGAGGCCTGCCGCCAGCAGGAACAGCATCAGCCCGAACTGCAGGCCGTTCAAGGCCTGCTCGAGCGCGAGAACGCTCACTTCATCGCGCAGGATTGCACGTAAGCGTCGCCGTGGTCCTTGAGGATCGGCTCGCTGAACGACTTGTTGATCAGGCCGCCCTTGCCGTCGCTGCCGACGGTGCGCACGTAGTAGTTCTGGATCGGGTACTGGTTGGTGTTGAACCTGAACGGCCCGCGCACCGAGTCGAACTTCGCCGCCTTGAGGGCCTTGCGCACCGCCTCGTGGTCCTCGATCTTGCCCTTGACGTCGCGCACCGCGGCGTCGATCAGCCGCGCCGTGTCGTAGCCCTGGGAAGCGTAGAGCGTCGGTGTGCGGTTGTATTCCTTCCTGAATTCGGCGACGAACTTCTGGTTGGCGGCATTGCTGAAGTCGGGCGACCAGTGGGCGGTATTGAAGAGGCCGGACATCGCTCCGCCCACCGGGCCGATCACGTCCTGGTCGGCGGAAAAGCCGGGCAGCAGCAGCGTGATGTCCTTGCCGAGCCCGGCGCCGACGAACTGCTTGATGAAGTTGATGCCCATGCCGCCG
>DATCGH010000540.1:0-3064 GCA_036509055.1 Caldimonas sp. | reverse complement strand
CACGAGCTGCGCGACAGCGGCGCTGCGCGCTTCGGCGGGCTCGACGTGATGCAGGCCGTCGGCAACGTCAACGGCGAGATCGCGTGGGCGCTGGTCGGCGCGTCGGCGCGCGACCAGGTTGCGCTCGACCGCCGCCTGGTCGAGCTCGACGGCACGCCGAACAAGACCCGCCTGGGGGCCAACGCCACGCTGGCCGTGTCGATGGCGGCGGCGCACGCCTCGGCCGCGTCGCTCGGCGTGCCGCTGTTCGAGTACCTCGGCGGTGCCGAGGCGACGCTGCTGCCGATGCCGCAGATCCAGATCTTCGGCGGCGGCGCGCATGCCGGGCGCCGGGTCGACATCCAGGACTTCATGGTGGTCTGCCCCGGCGCGCAGCGCTTCGCCCAGGCGCTTGAGTGGACCGCCGAGGTCTACCGCCATGCGGGCCTCCTGATGCAGGAGCGCGGACCGCTGCGCGGCGTCGCCGACGAGGGCGGCTGGTGGCCCGACTTCGAGACCAACGAGCAGGCGCTCGAGACGTTGGTGCAGGCGATCGAGCGGGCCGGCTTCGTGCCCGGCGCGGACGTCGCGATCGCTCTCGACATCGCCGCGTCCGAGTTCGGCCGCAACGGCCGCTACACGCTCGGCCTCGAATCGCGCGAGCTCGATTCCGACGGGATGATCGAGCTGTTGCTGCGCTGGATCGCCAAATACCCGATCATCTCCATCGAGGACCCGCTCGCCGAGGACGACCCCCAGGGCTTCGCCCGCTTCACCCGCGCCGCAGGGGCGCGCCTGCAGATCGTCGGCGACGACTTCCTGGTGTCCGATGCGGCGCTGGTGCGCGAGGCCGCGGCCCTCGGCGCGGCCAACACGGTGCTGCTCAAGCCGAACCAGCGCGGCACGCTGTCGGAAACCCACGACGCCTGGCGGGCGGCGCGCGAGGTCGGCTATGCCGGCATCGTCTCGGCGCGATCGGGGGAGACCGAGGACACGACCATCGTTCATCTGGCCGTCGGCTGGAGCTCCGGCCAGCTCAAGGTCGGGTCGTTCGCCCGCGGCGAGCGCATGGCGAAGTGGAACGAGGCGGTGCGCGTCGAGGAACGGCTCGGTGCGCGGGCGCGCTTCGCGGGCGCGGCCGCGTTCGGCCGAAGCCGCGGCTGAGAGTACGCGCCGCGCTCCGGTCCCGCCGAGGCGTGCGCGGCGGCGCGATCAGCGATTCTCGAAGTGGCGCAGCAGCAGTGCCGCCAGTTCCTCGGGCCGCTCCTCGGGAACGAAGTGGCCGCTGTCGGCGACGATCGCGCCGGTGACGTCGTCGGCGATCATCTTCAACGAGGCCTCGGGCTCGCTGCCGCGGCCGCGCGCTTCCTCCCGGCCGCCGCCGACCGCGAGCACCGGCATCTTCAGGCGAAGGCCCGAGGCGAGGAGGGCGCGGTTGTCGGCGATGTCGTTGGGGATGTTGCGATAGAAGGCGAAGCCGGCGCGCAGCGCGCCCGGCTGCGTGTAGGTGCGCAGGTACTCGTCGATGTCGGCGGCGGCGAACACGCCGCGCTGCCAGGAGAACGCTTCGTAGAACCAACTCAGGTAGGCATGCTCGCGGCCCTGGACCAGCGCCTCGGGCAGGTCGGGCGTCATGTGGAAGGCATGGTGCCAGCGCTTGCCGCCCTGCGAGATGTCGGGGCCGATGCCGGGGAGGGTGACGTCGACGATCGACAGGGTGCGGATCGCTTCCGGATGGGCCGCGGCGAGCGCGAACGCCACCGGGCCACCCCAGTCATGGCCGACCAGATGCCAGCGAGCCAGGCCCAGCGTTCCCGAGAGCAACTGCCAGAGGTCGGCGGCGATCGTCTTCTTGTCGTAGCCGGCCACGGGGCGCGAACTGTCGCCGAGGCCGCGCAGGTCGGGCGCGATCACCTTGTAGAGGCCGGAGAGCAGCGGCATCACGTGCCGCCATTCGTACCAGGTCGAGGGCCAGCCGTGCACCAGCACCACCGGGTCGCCTTCGCCCGCGGTCGCATAGTGCAGCGAGACTTCGCCGAGCCGGGCGTGATGGTGCTCGATGCGAAACGGCGCGTTGGCGAGGCTCATGACAGCGGCTCGGGCCAGGCGAGCGGCACGCCTTCGTCGACGAGGCTCTGCTGGAACGGCGCGAGCCGCTCGGCGCGAACCGCCGCCGGCGCGAGGCCGTGCTTCAGGGCGTAGGCCGCCAGGGCGCCGGCCGCCTCGCCGATGTTCCACTCGACCGGATGGAGCCGGTAGCAGCCGTTGCTGAGGTGAGTGGTGCCGATGTTCTTGCAGGCCGCGATCAGGTTGACGAGGCGCACCGGGATCAGGGCGCCGAGCGGAATCTGGAACGGCTTGGTCCGGCAGCTGAGGCCGACGTCGTCGTCGCCGGAGCGATGGATGTCGATCGGGTACCAGCCGATGCCGACCGAATCGGCGAACGGGGCGGCCACCGGGCCTGTCTGGAACTGCGCCGAGACCTCGGACTCGACGATCGTCTTCAAGGCGACGAT
Organism: Caldimonas sp.; assembly: GCA_036509055.1. Classification (GTDB taxonomy): domain Bacteria; phylum Pseudomonadota; class Gammaproteobacteria; order Burkholderiales; family Burkholderiaceae_C; genus Schlegelella_A. The sequence goes on along the minus strand of DATCGH010000540.1, from coordinate 569 downwards.
GCGCCGCGACTCGCGGATGTAGGGATGCTTCGACAACCCGTCGTCCGTGCCCATGGCGTCGGGCCGCAGCATGATTTCCGGCGCGCCGTGCCGATCGCCCGAGGTCGGTGCCTCGGTCTGCAGCCAGTGGAGAAAGCCCAGGCTCACCCGCTTGGCGTCCTGCAGGCTGGCCGCGACCTCGGCTGCGGGCCGGTCGATGATGCTGCGGTCGCGGTAGTCGTTGCCCGGCCAGTTGAAGAGGGTCAGGTCGTGCGGCGGGCGCGCCCCGAGGGTCTCGGCCGAGAGCAGCCGGCGATAGGTCCACAGGCCCCCCTTGGTGCCGGGCAGGCGGTCGTAGAGGCGGTACGCGAGCCGGCCGCTTTCCTCGCCGTAGATCTCGCCGCCGTGGACATCGATGGTCAGCGAATAAGGCTGCGCTTCGCGGTAGTGCCGGTATCGCGCCGGCTCGGGGATGACATGCCGCTCCCCCTCGGTCCGGCGCTCGGCGGCGAAGGTGTAGGTGAAGCTCTGCACGCAATGGGCCTTGGCCTCCTGCGGCTGCGCATGCGCCTCGCCGGTCTGGCCGATAG
>DATCGH010000539.1:0-3117 GCA_036509055.1 Caldimonas sp. | reverse complement strand
GTCGTAGCGGCCGCCGCGGGCGATCGCGTCGCTCGCGCCTTCGGCGTAGACCGCGAAGCGGGCGCCACTGTAGTAGGCATAGCCGCTCGAGTCGGCCAGGTCGAAGCCGATCTTCACCTCGGGCCGGGCCTCGGCGGCATGGTCGGCGAGCTGCTTCAGCTCGTCGAGGGCGGTGGCGATCGCCGCCCGCGCCGGCAGGACGCGGCGTGCCTCGTCGAGGATCGCGGCATCGCCGTAGAGCAAGAGCAAGGCCTGCAGCCCGCGCCGTGCCTCGTCCGGAAAGCCCTTGGCCACCACCGCGAGCTCGGCGGCATCCTTGGATGCCAGCGCCGCGTGCACCGCCTCAAGCCGGGCGGCATCGACCGGCACGCCGGCAAGCACGGCGCGGACGATGCGCGTGTCGGCGAGGTCGAGCACAGCGCCCTTGAGGCCGACGACGCTCAAGGCTTCGAGCGCCAGGTCGAGGATCTCGATGTCGGCCTCGAGGCCGGCGTGGCCATAGATCTCGGCACCGAACTGCAGCGGCTCGCGGCTCGCGCCCGTGCCCGTCGCCCGGGTGTGCAGCACCGGCCCGCAATAGCACAGGCGGGCGACGCCGCTGCGGTTGAGGAGGTGGGCGTCGATGCGCGCGACCTGGGGCGTGCTGTCGGCGCGCAGGCCGAGGGTGCGGCCGCTCAGCTGGTCGACGAGCTTGAAGGTCTGCAGATCGAGGGCGTGGCCGGTGCCGGAAAGAAGCGACTCGATGTGCTCGAGCATCGGCGGGATGACCAGCTCGAAGCCGAAGCTCTCCGCGGCGTCGAGCAGGCCGCGTCGCAGCGTTTCGACCTGGCGGGCCCGTGCGGGCAGGACATCGGCGATGTGCTCCGGCAAGAGCCAGGCAGAGGACATGCGAAAGCGCCGGGTATTAAAAAGGGAATTGTACCGGCCGGGTGGCCGGCGCCGTGCCGCTCCCGAGCCGGCCGCGCGCCCGCGGGGGGTAGCGCAGCGCCGCAAGACGCAGGCGTGGGGTCGGCTCAGGTCCAGAAGACCAGAAGCATCGCCAGGCCGGCCAGCATGCAGGTCAGGCCGAGAAAGCGGATCTGGCCGTCGCTCATCTGCATCGCCTTCTCGAAGATCTGCCGCCACGACACCGGGCTGACGAAGGGCAGCAGGCCCTCGGCGATGAGCATGAGCGCGATGGCGCTCAGGGCGACGTCCCAGAAGCCGACTCCCGGCAAAGGCTACTTCCTCGCCGCCGTCGGCGCCGGGGACGAGCCGCCGCCGCGCAGGGCCTTGAAGAAGTCGCTGTTCGCGGGGTCGATCACCAGCAGATCGCCCTTGCTGCGGAAGCTCTGGCGATAGGCGTCGAGGCTGCGGTAGAACTGGGCGAACTGCGGGTCGCGGCCGAACGCCTCGGCGAAGATCGCCGAGGCCTTGGCGTCGCCCTCGCCCTTGACCTTCTGCGCATCGCGATAGGCCTCGGCGACGATCACCTCGCGCTGCCGGTCGGCATCGGCGCGGATCTTCTCGCCTTCGGCGCCGCCGGTCGCGCGCAGCTGGTTGGCCACCTGCTTGCGCTCCGAGGCCATCCGGCTGTAAATCGACTCGGTGATGTTGGCGACGAAGTCGACCCGCTTGATGCGCACGTCGAGGATCTCGATGCCGAACGCCTTGGCGTCGTCGGCGAGGCGGGCGCGCACGTCCTGCATCACCTTGTCGCGCTCGGTCGAGAGCACACCGCCGACGGTGCGCTTGGTCACCTCTTCGTTGAAGGCGGCGTGGACGATCGGCGCCAGCCGGGCCTCGAGGTTGCGGATGTCGACGCCGTTGTTGCGGATGAACTGGCGCGGATCGGTGACCCGCCACTTCACCAGCCAGTCGATCACCAGGCTCTTCTTCTCGGCGGTGAAGATCGGCCGCGTCTCCGGGCTGTCGAGGGTCTGGATGCGGCGGTCGAGGAAGCCGACGTTCTGGAACGGCGGCGGCAGCTTGAACTTGAGCCCGGGCTCCTGGACGACTTCCTTGATCTGGCCGAACTCGTAGATCACCGCGACCTGGCGCTGGTCGACGATGAACAGGGTCGACGAGAGGATCAGCAGCAGGAGCAGAAGGCCGCCGATGATGAAACCGAGACGATTCATGACGTGCTTCGAAAGTGGGTCAGCGACCTTCGCGGTCGCGACCGCGCTGGCCTTCACGCGAGCGGACATCGACCGCGCCGGATGCGGGCGGTGCGTCGAGAGGGGCCGCCGGCGGCGCCACCGGGCCGCTCGGCGCCGAGCCGGCAGCGGCCTGCTGCAGCAGCCGGTCGAGCGGCAGGTTGAGCAGGCTCGCGCCGCCGCGGGAGTCGATCATCACCTTGGTGACGTTGCTGTACATGTCGCGCATGGCGTTGATGTAGAGCCGGTCGCGCGTCACCTGCGGCGCCTTCTGATACTCGGCGAGCTGGCGGCTGAAGCGCTCGGAATCACCCTCGGCTTCCGAGACGACCCGCGACTTGTAGCCCTCGGCCTCCTGGCGCAACCGCGCCGCCGTGCCCTGCGCCTTCGGGATCTCGGCGCTGGCATAGGCCAGGCCTTCCTTCTTCAGCCGGTCGCCGTCCTGGCCGGCCTTGAGCGTGTCCTCGAAGGCCGCCTGCACCTGCTCGGGCGGCTGCACGCTCTGGACGTTGACGTTGACGATGACGATCCCGGTCTTCAGCCGGTCGAGCTGGCCCTGGATCGACTTCACCAGCTCGGAGGCGATCGCGTCGCGCTGCTCGTAGAGCACCGAGTCGATCTTGCTCTTGCCGACGATCTCGCGCACTGCCGATTCGGCCGCCAGGGTGACGGCCTCCTCCGGCTCGCGGTTCTCGAACAGGAAGGCGCGCGCGTCCTTCAGCCGGTACTGGACCGTGAAGCGGATGTCGACGATGTTCTCGTCCTGGGTCAGCATCGACGAGTCCTTCAGCCCGGTCGCCTGCGTCACCGCGTTGCGGCCGACCTCCTTGGAGCGCAGCTGGGTGACGCTCACCGTCTCGTTCGCCTGGAACGGATAGGGGAAGCGCCACTGGAAGCCGGCATCGACGGTATGGCTGTAGCGGCCGAACTGGGTGACGACCGCCTGCTGGCCTTCCTGGACGATGAAGATGCCGCTGCC
>DATCGH010000538.1:0-3591 GCA_036509055.1 Caldimonas sp. | reverse complement strand
GTCGATCGAGCTGAACACCGCCGCCGGGTCGTAGGCCTCGACGAAAGCGCACGGGCCGTAGTCGATCGTCTCGCCGGAGATCGTCATGTTGTCGGTGTTCATCACGCCGTGGATGAAGCCGACGTTCATCCACTGCGCGATCAGCGCCGCCTGGCGCGCCGACACCCGCTCGAGCAAGGCGAGGAACCGGCCGGGCGCGCCGACGAGATCGGCGTCGTGACGGGCGATCGTGTACTCGGCGAGCTGGCGCACGCGCTCGGCGTCGCCACGAGCAGCGAAGAACTGGAACGTGCCGACGCGGATGTGGCTGGCCGCGACCCGCGTCAGCACCGCGCCCGGCAGCACCGTCTCGCGAAACACCGGCTGGCCGGTGGCCACGACCGCGAGCGCCCGCGTGGTCGGGATGCCGAGGGCGTGCATGCCTTCGCCGATCAGCACCTCGCGCAGCATCGGCCCGACCGCCGCCTTGCCGTCGCCGCCGCGCGAGAACGGCGTCCGGCCGGAGCCCTTCAAGGCGATATCGCGGCGCCGGCCGGCGCGATCGATCACTTCGCCGAGCAGCACCGCCCGGCCGTCGCCGAGCTGGGGCGAGAAGCCGCCGAACTGATGGCCGGCGTACGCCTGGGCGATCGGCTCGGCGCCTTCGGGCACGGTGTTGCCGGCGAAGAGGGCGGCGCCGGCTTCGCCCGTCAGCGCGGCGGCATCGAGATCGAGCTCCTCGGCCAGCGGCGCGTTGAAGAACAGCGATTTCGGCGCCGGCGCGGCCTCCGGGCGCCAGGGCACGGAGAACCCCTGGAGGTCGCGGGCGTAGGAGTTTTCGAGACGAAGGGAGGTGGCGGCGGCCATGAGCGGGGACCCGGAGACTGCCGCGAGTTTGAACGACTTCGCGCCCCGAGTCCGGAGCAGGGACGGACGGTCCGCCGAGATCGGCCGCATCAGGCGATCTGCTTCAGCTCCTTCGAGAACGCCGCCGCCAGCTCCTCCATGCCGTAGGGCTTGGGCAGCAGCGTGATGTCCTCGTTGCGGGCCTGCACCGCCGACAGCTCGAAGCCGGTGGTCAGGACGATCGGCAGATCGGGCCGGCGGCGGCGCACTTCCTGCGCCAGCTCGATGCCGCTCATGCCGCCCGGCATCATCACGTCGGAGAACACGATGTCGATCTCGATCTGCTCGGCGAGGGCTCTCAGCGCCAGGTCCGCGGTGCCGGCGTGGGCCACCATCAGCCCCAGGCCGCGCAGCATCTCCGCGGTCAGCGAGGCGACCTCCGGATCGTCCTCGACGAGAAGCACCCGCCCCTTCAGGCGCCCGCCCCCGTCGTCCGCCGCCCGGACGGATGCCTCGCGTTCCCGCCGGTCCGGCCCGCGATCGCTCCGGGGCAGCAGAAGGGTCACCGTGGTGCCGTGGCCCGGGCTGCTCTCGATCTGCACGTCGCCGCCCGCCTGGGTGGCAAAGCCGTAGACCTGAGCCAGGCCGAGCCCGGAGCCTTTGCCGGTTTCCTTGGTCGTGAAGAACGGATCGAAGGCGCGAGCCCGCACCTCCGGCGCCATGCCGACGCCGGAGTCGGCGATGCAGAGGCGGACGAAGTCGCCCACCCGCCCGGCCAGGTGGGCTTGCGGTGCGTTGTCGACGCTGATCGAAATCGTTCCGCCGGCGGGCATGGCGTCGCGTGCATTGACGCAGAGATTCAATATCGCCAGCTCGAGCTCGCCGGCATCCAGTTCCACCGGCCAGAGGTCGCCGCCGAAACGCATGTCGACCTGCAGGTCGCCGCGCAGCGAGCGCGTCAGCATCTCGCGCATGCCGTGGAGATGGCGGCGCAGGTCGAGGGGGGTCGGATGCACCGGCTGCCGGCGCGAGAACGCGAGCAGGTGTCGGGTGAGATCGGTGCCGCGCTTGACCGCGCGGCGCATGCCGTCGAGCGTGCCCCGGCTCGACGCGGCATCGCCGCGCACCTCGATCAGGCTGATGCCGTTGAGAACGACCTGCAGCAGATTGTTGAAGTCGTGGGCCACGCCGCCGGTGAGCTGGCCCAGCGATTCCAGCTTCTGCGCGTGGCGCAGGGCCTCCTCGGCCTCGCGCAGCCGGGCCTGCTCCGCCAGCCGCTCGGTCACGTCGGTCACGAACTGATAGGCGCCGATCGGAGCGCCGTCTCGTCCGCGCAGCGTGTTGAACCTGATCTCGTAGGTGCGTCGCTCGTGGGCCGGGTCGCCGAACTCCGCGGTCTGGACGAACTCCTCGCCCTCGAGCGCCCGTTGCCAGAACGCCTTCACCGCGGCCTGTTGCTCCGGCACGTGCGCCAGGGCGTCGAACAGGCTGCTGCCGATCCGCGGCTCGATGCCGTAGACGCGGCGAAGCGCCTCCCGGGCGGCGCCGTTGAACGCCATCCACCGGCCCTGCATGTCGAGCATCTGCACGATCGTGTCGGTCGCCTCGACGATGTCGGCCAGCACCTGGCGCTCGGCGATGGCCTCGCTGACGCGGCGCTCGAGCGTGTGGTTGGCCTCCTGCAGGGCCTGCTCGGCGCGGAACTTCTGCGTCGTTTCCCAGACGGTGCAGAACATCCCGGCGACGCCGCCGTCGCCGGCGCGGACCGGTGAGTAGGAGAAGGTGAACCAGGTCTGCTCGTCGTGGCCGCGCCGGTTCATCACCAGCGGCAGGTCCTCGCGATAGATGGCGTTGCCGGCCATGGCCGCATCGACCAGGCCCTCGATGTCCGGCCAGATCTCCGACCAGATGTCCCGAAAACGACTGCCGAGCGCGCGCGGATGCTTCGCGCCCAGGATCTCGGCGTAGGGGTCGTTGTAGAGGAAGCCGAGCTCCGGCCCCCAGGCGGTGAACATCGCGACACGCGAGTCGAGCATCAGCCCGACGACCGAACGCAGCGCCGGGGCCCAGGCTTGCGGCTCTCCGAGCGGCGAGCGCGACCAGTCGTGGCTGCGCATCAACGCTGCCATGCGGGTCTCGCCGGGAAAGATGGGGCGAAGGTCAGCCAGGGCTCGTCTCCTCAGACCTGGTCGATGGGCCGCTGCGGAACGGCCCGGGCGAGCGCACGCGAGCAATCAGCGTGCCGAAGGCGGACACGGCCTCCGCCAGGGGTCCGGGAGTTCGCCCCGGCCGGCAGGGCGGGGGCGATCCAGACGGCTACTTCGCCAGCGAGGCCGCGGCCTTCTCGATCAACGAAGCGACCGCCTGCGGCTGGGAGACATAGACGGCGTGGCTTCCCGCCACCTCGCTGACGACCGCGCCGGCGCGCTGCGCCATCTGCCGCTGCGCCGGCGGCGGGATCATCCGGTCCTCGGTGGCGACGAGGTACCAGCTCGGCCGGGACTTCCACGCCGGCGCCGTCACCTCGCCGCCCAAGGCGTCGACGCCCCACGGCACCTGCGATGCGGCCATGAAGCTCGCTTTCGGCTCGCTCACGTCGGCGGCGAAGGAAGCGGCGAATTTCGACGGGTCGAGGAGCAGGAAGCCGTCCTGCGGCGGCAGGATCGGCGGCACCGGGGCGCCGGGGGGCGGGTCCTTGATGAGCGAGGCGACCGATTCGCCCTTGTCCGGGGCGAACGCGGCGATGTAGACCAGGCCCGCCACCTT
>DATCGH010000537.1:0-9116 GCA_036509055.1 Caldimonas sp. | reverse complement strand
AGCGCCGATCGGCCCGGCGCCGGGCCGCTGGGCGCGCTTCCTCGACGGCGACTTCTGGCACTCCTTCCGCAGCTCGCCGATGGCGATGGGCTCGGCGCTCGTCGCGCTCGCGTGCATCTTCTGCGCCGTCTTCGCCGGCGTCGTCGCGCCGCACAACCCCACCGACCTGGCGACGCTCGAGCTCAGCGACTCGATGCTGCCGCCCTCGTGGATGGAAGGCGGCGCCGCCAAGTACCTGCTCGGCACCGACGAGCAGGGGCGCGACGTGCTCTCGGCGCTGATGTACGGGGCGCGGATCTCGCTCTTCGTCGGCGGCGCCTCGGTGCTGCTGTCGATGCTGATCGGCGTCAGCCTCGGCCTGGTCTCGGGCTATGTCGGCGGCCGGCTCGATGCGCTCATCATGCGCATCTGCGACGTCATGCTCTCGTTCCCGTCGATCCTGATCGCGCTGCTGATCGCCGGCGTCGGCCATGCTCTCTTCCCCGGCGCCCACGACACGCTCGCCTTCGGCGTGCTGATCATCGCCATCGCCCTGCCGGGCTGGGTGCAGTACGCCCGGGCCGTGCGCGGCTCGACCATGGTGGAGCGGCACAAGGAATACGTCCAGGCGGCACGGGTCATCGGCGTCCCGCCGCTGCGGATCATGATGAAGCACGTGCTGCCCAACGTCATGGGGCCGGTGCTCGTGCTCTCGACGATCCAGGTCGCGACCGCGATCCTGGCCGAGGCGACGCTCTCCTTCCTCGGCGTCGGCGTCTCGCCGACCTCGCCCTCGCTCGGCACCTTCATCAACGAGGGCAACAAGCAACTCTTCAGCGGCGCCTGGTGGCTTGTCATCTTTCCGGGCACGATGCTCGTTCTGATTGCACTGAGCATCAACCTGTTCGGTGACTGGCTGCGCGACGCGCTGAACCCGCGGCTGCGCTGACGGTATATACCTCATCCGCCATTCGAGGAGTCGATCATGCAGTTCTTCCTCCCCCTGCTGCGCCCCGTCGCCGTCGTGGCGGCTGCTTGGTCCCTCGCGGCGTGTGCGAGCACCGACTATCACTTTTCCCAGCTGACGGGCGCGCGCTACTTCCAGACGCCGATCGACACTTTTCCGGTCTCGATCCTTCGTGTCGACGACAAGGACGTCATGAACGGCACGGTGGGACGCATCGTCGTCGACCGCTCCACACCGTATCCGACCCGGTTCGCGCTCGTCGACGCCGGGCCGCGCCAGATCACCGTCCAGGGCCCGCCGGGCGGCGTCGGCGGCGTCGGCGAAACGCTCACTTTCCCGTTCGACGTGGCCCCGTGCACCCGCTACTACCTGGTCGCGGTGAAGAACAATCGCCTGGCGACCGACTTCACGGTCCGCGTCGACTACCAAGAGCCGGTGGCCGGCTGCACACCCGCGTAGCCTGATCGAAGCGCATGCCCGACCCGCTGCTTGACGTTCGCCATCTCCGGGTCGAGTTCCCCACGCGCCGCGGGACGCTGCTCGCGCTCGACGACATCTCGTTCTCGATCGCGCCCGGCGAGATCCTCGGCGTGGTCGGCGAGTCGGGCGCCGGGAAATCGCTGACCGGCGCGGCGATCATCGGCCTGCTCGATCCGCCCGGGCGCATCGCTGCCGGCGAGATCCGGTTCGACGGCCGGCGCATCGACAACCTGCCCTACGAGGAGATGCGCAGGGTGCGCGGCCGCTCGATCGGTGCCATCTTCCAGGACCCGCTGACCTCGCTCGATCCGCTCTACACCGTCGGCCAGCAGCTGATCGAGACGATCCAGACGCATCTGCCGGTCGGCGCCGCCGAGGCGCGGCGGCGCGCGGTCCGGCTGCTCCAGGAAACCGGCATTCCCGCCGCCGAGGAGCGGCTCGACCAGTACCCGCACCAGTTCTCGGGCGGCATGCGACAGCGGGTGGTGATCGCCCTGGCGCTCGCCGGCGAGCCCAAGCTGATCGTCGCCGACGAGCCGACCACGGCGCTCGACGTCTCGATCCAGGCGCAGATCATTTCCCTGCTGAAGCGGCTGTGCAAGGAGCACGGCGCGGCGGTCATGCTCGTCACCCACGACATGGGCGTGATCGCCGAGACCTGCGACCGCGTCGCCGTCATGTACGCCGGCCGGGTGGTCGAAATCGGCCCGGTCGATGCCGTCATCCATTCGCCGGCCCATCCCTATACCGTCGGCCTCATGGGCTCGATCCCGGCGATGGACGAGGACCGGGCGCGCCTGCTGCAGATCGACGGCGCCATGCCGCGGCTGACGGCCATCCCCAGCGGCTGCGCCTTCAATCCGCGCTGTCCACGGGCCTTCGATCGCTGCCTGGTCGAGCGGCCCGATCTGCTGCCCGCCGGCGCCACCCGGGCGGCATGCTGGCTGCATGCGACGCCGTTGCGGGCGGCGGCATGAGCGCGGTGGTGGAAACGAGGCTCTCGCCGCTGGTCGAGGTCGAGGGCCTGGCGAAAACCTTCGACGTGTCGCCCCCGTGGCTGAACCGCGTGGTCGAGCGCAAGCCGCGGCAGTTCGTCCACGCGGTCGACGACGTCGCCTTCGGCATCGCCCGCGGCACGACCCTGGCCCTGGTGGGCGAGTCGGGTTGCGGCAAGAGCACGGTGGCCCGGCTCCTGGTCGGCCTCTACGCGCCGACGCACGGCCGGGTCGTCTTCGACGGCACCGACATCACCGGCGAGGTCCGGCCGAACGCGGTGCGCCGGCGGATGCAGATGATCTTCCAGGACCCTTACGCGAGCCTCAATCCGCGCTGGAAGGTGCAGGACATCGTCGCCGAGCCGCTGCGCGAGCACGGCTTCGCCGAAGGCCGCTCGGGCGCGGAGAACGATCGCCAGCTGGCCGAGCGGGTGGCCGAGCTGCTGAGCTCGGTCGGGCTCGCCGCCGCCGACGCGGAAAAGTTTCCGCACCAGTTCTCGGGCGGGCAAAGGCAGCGGATCTCGATCGCCCGCGCGCTCGCCACCGAGCCCGAGTTCCTGGTCTGCGACGAGCCGACCTCGGCCCTCGACGTCTCGGTGCAGGCGCAGGTGCTCAACATCATGAAGGACCTGCAGACCCGGCAGGGCCTGACCTATCTCTTCATTTCGCACAACCTCGCCGTCGTCCGCCACGTCAGCGATGAGGTCGGCGTGATGTACCTCGGCCGCATCGTCGAGATCGCGGCCAAGGCGGAGCTGTTCTCGGCGCCGCGCCATCCCTACACGCGGATGCTGCTCGACGCGATTCCCGACATCCACATGAGCGGGCGGGCACGCACGCCGGTGCAAGGCGAGGTGCCGAATCCGCTCAACCCGCCCGCGGGCTGCGCCTTCAACCCGCGCTGCCCGCATGCCAACGAGCGCTGCCGCGTCGAGCGGCCGATGCTCCTGCCCGCAGGCGCGGCCCGGGTCGCCTGCCACGCCGTCGAGGAAGGGCGGATCTAGGCTCGGTGGGAGCCGGAACGCCGGCGCAGCTCAGGCCTCGGGCAGAAGGTGCTCGCCCCGGATCTGGTCGGCGGTGCTCTCGCGCTCGCGGACCAGCCAGGCCCTCTCGCCGCTGACCAGCACCTCGGCGGCGCGGCCGCGGGTGTTGTAGTTGCTGGACATGCTCATCGCGTACGCGCCGGCCGAGAGGATCGCGATGTGCGCACCCGGCCTGACGGCGAGCGCCCGGTCGCGGCCCAGCCAGTCGCCGGACTCGCAGATCGGGCCGACCACGTCGAACACCTGCGGCTCGCCCTGGCCGCGCTCGCATTCGACGATCCGCATCCAGGCGCCGTACATCGCCGGCCGCGCCAGGTCGTTCATCGCCGCATCGACGATGCAGAAGTTCTTGGTCTCGCCCGGCTTGACGTACACCACCTCGCTGACCAGGACGCCGGCATTGCCCACCAGCGAGCGGCCGGGCTCGAACAGGAGCTTGCGGGCGCCGTGGCCGCGCGCGTCGATGCGCCCGAGCAGGCGGCGGATCAGCTCTTCGGCATCGGGCGGCGTCTCGGCGTCGTAGGCGATGCCGAGGCCGCCGCCGAGGTCGAGGTGGGGAATGGCGATGCCCTCGGCCTCGAGCGTCTCGATCAGGTCGAGCAGGCGGTCGAGCGCTTCGACATAGGGCGCGCTCTCGGTGATCTGCGAGCCGATGTGGCAATCGATGCCGACCACCTCGATGCGCGGAAGCTGCGCGGCACGGCGGTAGGCGGAAAGCGCCTCGGTGTGGGCGATGCCGAACTTGTTGCCGCGCAGGCCGGTCGAGATGTAGGGATGGGTCTTGGCGTCGACGTCGGGATTGACGCGCAGGCTCACCCGCGCCGTGCGACCCTCAGCCTGAGCGACCGCCGAGAGCGATTCCAGCTCGCCGACGCTCTCGACGTTGAAGCAGAACACGCCGGCGGTCAGCCCCTGCGCCATTTCGGCGCGGGTCTTGCCGACCCCGGAGAAGACGATTCGCGCCGGGTCGCCGCCGGCCGCCAGCACCCGCTCGAGCTCGCCGCCGGAGACGATGTCGAAGCCGCAGCCCTGCCGGGCGAACCATTGCAGGACCGCCAGGTTCGAGTTCGCCTTGACGGCATAGCAGATCAGGTGGTCGCGTCCGGCCAGCGCCCGCTGGTAGGCGGACAGGGCGCGCGTCATCGACGCCACGGAATAGGCATAGAGCGGCGTGCCGAAGCGGCGCGCCAGATCGCCGAGCGCCAGGTCCTCGAGATGAAGCGAATCGCCGCGGTAGGCGACCTCGGGCGCGCCAGGCAGGCGCATCACCGGGGCGGGGCCGACGAGGCCGCGATCGCCGCGGCGCTGGCCGCCGCTGCCGGCTGCGCCTGGACCAGCGGGCCCTTGAGGCCGCAGGCGCCGAGGAGGCCGAGGGCCGCCAGCGCGAAGGCCATGTGCGTCGCGTCCCTGGCCTTGCCCACTACACTCGACCGACGCTGCTGCATGCGGCGATTTTATCGGCCATGACCATGGAGCCCGAACACCTCTCCGACGTCGATTACGACAGCCGCGCCCGCGCCACCCTGGCGTCGGTCGAGGCGACCGTCGATCGCCTGCTCCAGGAGGACGTGATCGACATCGACGCGAGCCGCACCGGCGGCCTGCTCGAGCTGGGCTTTCCCGCCGGCGGCACGATCGTCATCAACACCCAGCCGCCGCTGCACGAGCTCTGGCTGGCGGCGCCCTCGGGCGGCTATCACTTCAAGGCCGCGGGCGGGCGCTGGATCGACGGTCGCGACGGCGGCGAGTTCTTCGCCGTGCTCTCGGCCTGCGCCAGCGAGCTCGGCGGCAAGGCGCTGCGCTTCGAGCCCTGAGCCCTGAGCCCGGCGGCGGCGCCGGCACCTCAGCGCGGCTTGTTGCGGAAGAGGTCGAGGATCGAGTTGCGCTCTTCCTCGCTCGGCGCGGTCGGCGCCTTCTCCTCGAGGCCGACACTGCTCACGCCGGAACCGCGCGCGTATTCCTCGTAGAACCATTCCCCGCCGACGTTCACCACGCCCTCGGGCGCCGCCGGCTCCTGCACCGGAACGCCCTTGAGCACCGTGCTCATGTAGTCGATCCAGATCGGCAGCGACAGCCCGCCGCCGGTCTCGCGGTCGCCCAGCTTCCTCGGCTGGTCGTAGCCCATCCAGACGACGCCGACGATGTTCTTCTGCCAGCCGGCGAACCAGGCGTCGTTCGAATCGTTGGTGGTGCCGGTCTTGCCGTAGACGTCGACGCGCTTGAGCGCGGCCTGCGCCTTCGCGGCGGTGCCGGAGCGGGTCACTTCCTGGAGCAGGCTCGTCATCACGAAGGCGTTGCGGGCGTCGAGGGTGCGCATCGATTCGTCGAGCACCGGTACGCGCGCCTCGTTGATCACGTGCCCCTTGGTGTCGGTGATGCGGCTGATGAGCATCGGGTTGACGCGGTAGCCGCCGTTGGCGAAGACGCCGTAGGCCGAGGCCATCTGCAGCGGCGTCACCGAGCCGGCGCCGAGGGCCATGGTCAGGTAGGCCGGGTGCTTCTCGGCATCGAAGCCGAAGCGGGTGATCCACTGCTGCGCAAACGCCGGACCGATCGCCTTCAGGATCCGGATCGAGATCATGTTCTTCGACTTGGCCAGGCCGCGGCGCATCGTCATCGGCCCCTCGAAGGTGCCGTCGTAGTTCTTCGGCTCCCAGGGCTGGCTGCCGGTGGCGCCGGCATCGAAGAACAGCGGCGCGTCGTTGATGACGGTCGCCGGCGTGAAGCCCTTCTCCAGCGACGCCGAGTAGATGAAGGGCTTGAAGCTCGAGCCCGGCTGCCGCCACGCCTGGGTGACGTGATTGAACTTGCTCTTCGAGTAGTCGAAGCCGCCGACCATGGCGCGGACCGCGCCGGTGCGCGGGTCGAGCGCGACGAAGGCGCCCTCGACTTCGGGCAGTTGGGTGATCGTCCAGTCGCCCTTCGGGCCGCGGACGATGCGGACGATGGCGCCAGGCCGGATCTGCGTCTTCGGATTGGGCTTGGCGACGAGCGCCGAGGTCGCCGGCTTCAGCCCCTCGCCGGTGATCGTGATCGCCTGGCCGTTCTGCAGCACCGCCACGACCTTCTTCGCCGACGCCTCGGTCACGACCGCCGCCTTCAGCTCGTCGTTGTCCGGAAAGTCCTGGAGCGCGTCGGCGATGCGCGCATCCACCTCCTTCGGGTCGGCCGGCAGGTCGACGTAGTCCTCGGGGCCGCGATAGACTTGGCGCTTCTCGTAGTCGAGGATGCCCTTGCGCAGGGCCCGGTAGGCCAGGGTCTGGTCGCCGGAGTCGAGCGTCAGCCAGACGTTGAGGCCGCGTGTGTAGGCCTCCGGACCGTACTGGTTGAAGATCATCTGCCGCGCCTGCTCGGCCACGTACTCGGCGTGCACCGCCACTTCCGACGGCCTGCGGTAGTGCAGCACCTGCTTTCGCGCCGCCTCGTGCTGCTCGGCGGTGATGAAGCCGTTGTCGAGCATGCGGTCGATGATGTAGCGCTGACGGATCGTCGCCCGCTCGGGGTTGACGATCGGGTTGTTCGCCGACGGCGCCTTCGGCAGGCCGGCGAGCATCGCCGCCTCGGCCACGGTGATGTCCTTGAGGGGCTTGCCGAAATAGATCTCGCTGGCCGAGGAGAACCCGAATGCGCGTTGGCCGAGCGCGATATGGTTCATATAGACCTCGAGAATCTGCTCCTTGGTGAGCAGGCTTTCGATCTTCAGCGAAAGCAACATCTCGTAGATTTTGCGAGTAAATGTTTTTTCCGAAGACAGATAGAAATTGCGTGCGACCTGCATCGTGATGGTCGATGCGCCCTGGGCGCTGCGCGCCTCGCCGAAGTTGGCAAGACCGGCGCGGATCACGCTGACGTAGTTGACGCCGCGGTGCTGATAGAACTTCGCGTCCTCGGCCGCGAGCACCGCGTCCTGCATCACCTTCGGGATCTCGCCGATCGGCACGAAGTTGCGCCGCTCCTCGCCGAACTCGCCCAGGAGCACGCCGTCGGCGGAGAACACGCGCATCGGCAGCTTCGGCCGGTAGTCGAGGAGGCTGTCGATTTCGGGAAGGTTGGGATAGGAAACGGCGAGGGCGATGCCGGCCACGAAGACCACCGAGACGACCGCCGCCGCGGCGAGGCCGAACAGCCCGGCGACGATGCGCAGGAGGACCTTCGCCCAGGTCGGCAGCGCCGATCCGGAATGCCCGCTGCGCGCGGCGCGAGCGCTGTCTTCGCTGTTGGATTCGCTCACACGGTGGCCTGCATCGAGGGCTCATTATAGGAACGGGTGCCTTGCCGGACGGCTTCGCGAGGCCTTCGCCGGGATCGTTCGAAGGGGTTGCGGGAGCGTGAAAAACCGAGCTTTCCGAGGCCTCTTTCACGCGCTTCGTTCAGCGAGGCTTTGCGTGTGAGATTTGCAACGCACACGAGGGTGGAGCCTGGGTTTTTGCTTTGGGAATCAAAGGCTTTACTGCTAGGATCGAAGTAACTTATTAACAGTCCAGCAGGTTGTTTTTACCGCTGGAAAAAGGGGTGTCGTGAGCTTTCTAGACGCGCTTCTGGGCCGCAAGCACCCAGCCATGATCGGCCTCGACATCAGCTCGTCGAGCGTCAAGCTCGTGGAGCTCGGGCAGAACGGCAGCGGCGAGTACGTGCTCGAGCGTTTCGGCTCCGAAAGCTTCGAGAAGGGCTGGATCTCCGACGGCCAGATCGAGAAGTTCGACGAGGTCGCCGAAGCGGTCAAGCGCGTCGTCACCAAGAGCGGCACCCGCACCCGTCAGGTCGTGATGGCGATGCCGCAGTCGGCCGTGATTACCAAGAAGATCATGCTGCCGGCCGGCCTGCGCGAAGAAGAGCTCGAGATCCAGGTCGAATCCGAAGCCAATCAGTACATCCCGTTCTCGCTCGACGAGGTCAGCCTCGACTTCTGCGTCATCGGCCCGAGCCCGACCTCGGTCGGCGACGTCGAGGTCCTGATCGCCGCCTCGCGCAAGGACCGGGTCCAGGACCGCCAGGGCCTGGCCGAGGCCGCCGGCCTCAAGCCCGCGGTGCTCGACATCGAATCGCATGCCTCGCGCCTGGCGATGAGCCGGGTCGTCGCCGGCCTGCCGAACGAAGGCCGCGATGCGCTCGTCGCTTTGTTCGAGATCGGCGCCGACACCACCAGCTTGAAAGTTCTCCGCGACGACGAGATGCTCTACGACCGCGACCAGGCGTTCGGCGGCTCGCAGCTCACCCAGCTGATCTCGCGCCAGTACGGCTTCTCGTATGAAGAGGCGGAACAGAAGAAGCTCGCCGCCGACCTGCCCGACGACTACGAGACTTCGCTGCTCGCTCCCTTCGTCGACAGCCTGTCGCAGGAGATCGGCCGGGCGCTGCAGTACTTCTTCACCAGCACGCCGCACCACAAGGTGCACTACGTGATGCTCGCCGGCGGCACCGCCACGCTGCCCGGCCTCAAGGACCGCGTCACCGAGCTCACCGGGTTCGCGTCGATGGTGGTCAATCCGTTCGAGAACATGAAGCTCGGCTCCGCGGTCCGCGAAGCCAAGCTGCGCCGCGAGGCGTCGTCGTACCTCACGGCGTGCGGCCTGGCGATGCGGAGGTTCGTTCAGTGATCATGATCAACCTGCTCCCCCACCGGGAGGAGCGGCGCAAGCGCAGGAAGGTCGC
>DATCGH010000536.1:0-3466 GCA_036509055.1 Caldimonas sp. | reverse complement strand
GCCGCGCCGCCGGCAGGTAGCTGCCGAGCTCGAGGTTCTCGCGCACGCTCATGCCGGTGAAGAGCCGCCGGCCCTCGGGCACGAGGGCGATGCCGGCCTCGCAGAAGCGGTGCGGCGGCAAGGCGGTGACGTCGCGGCCGTTGAACCAGATCGTGCCGGCGCGTGCCCGCAGCACCCCGGCGATGGCATTGATCAGCGTGGTCTTGCCGGCGCCGTTGGGGCCGACGACGCAGAGCAGCTCGCCGGCGCCGAGGCGAAGCGTGACGCCCCAGAGCGCGCGCGCCTGGCCGTAGGCGACTTCGAGGTCGCGCAGCTCAAGCATGGGCGGGTCCCAGGTAGGCGGTCATCACCTCGGGCCGCTGCATCACCTCGGCCGCCGGCCCCTCGGCCAGCAGCAGGCCATGGTTCAGGACCACGACCCGGTCGGTAAGGGCCATCACCGCGCGCATCACGTGCTCGACGAAGACGATGGTCGAGCCCTGGTCGCGGATGCGCCGGATCAGGGCCACCGCGTCGTCGATCTCGCTCGGCGTCAGGCCGCACAGGACCTCGTCGAGCAGCACCAGGCGCGGCCGCGAGGCCAGCGCCCGGGCCAGCTCGAGGAACTTGCGCTGGTGCAGGTTCAGGGCTTCCGGTCGGGCGGCAGCCCGACCCGCGAGGCCGGCGAAGACCAGCCACTCCATGGCCTGGCTGCGGGCCGCGGCCGGGTCGCGCACGCCGCCGCCGAACATCGTCGCCAGGGCGACGTTGTCGAGCACCGTCAGGTGGCCGAAGGGCCGCGGGATCTGGTAGGTGCGGGCGATGCCGGCGCCGGCGATGCGATGCGCCGGGCGGCCGACGAGCTCCCGGCCCTCGAAGGCGATCGCCCCGGCCGTGGCCGCGTAGTGGCCGCTGACGACGTTGATGAAGGTCGACTTGCCCGAGCCGTTCGGCCCGAGCAGGCCGAGGATCTCGCCGCGGCGCACCTCGATGTCGACGCCGGCGAGCGCCTTGACGCCGCGAAACGCCTTGTGCAGGCCGCGCACCCGCAGCAGCGTTTCGCCCGGTGCCGCGGGCATCGCGGCCGGGCCCCGTGCGTCGGCCCGGGATGCCGGCGCCGGCGCGGGCACCGCGAACGCGTCGCCCGCCGGCACCCCGGTGGTCGCAGCAACCGCCGCGCCGCCGCGGTGAAACAGCCGCTGCAGGCGCGGCAGGATGCCGTCGGGCATGAACAGGATCGCCGCGATCAGGATCGCGCCGCTCGCGGCCTTGCCCGCGACGGCATGATCGGCGGCGGTGAAGGCGTAGAGCAAGGCGGTGATGGCGATCGCGCCGATCGCCGGCCCGGCCCAGTGGCGGGTGCCGCCGAGCACGCTCATCAGCACCACCGTCAGCGGCACGGTGATCGTGAACACCTCGCCCACCGTCACGTAGGAGAGGAAGAGGGCGTGGATGCCGCCGGCGACGCCGGCGAGGGCGCAGGAGATCGCCAGCGCGTAGAGCTTGTAGCGGTAGGTCGGCACGCCCAGCACCTCGGCCGCGTCCTCGTCGTCGTGGATCGCGAACAGGCCGGCGCCGAAGCGCGAGACGGCGATCCACCAGGCGATCAGCATCGTCGCCGCGGCCGCGGCGAGGGCCAGCAGGTAGAAGGTGGAGGAGGCGCGTGGCCCGATCTTCGGCACCGGCACGGCGCTGAGCGAGACGCCGGAGCCGCCGTCGAGCGGCGTATTGACGACGATGGTGCCGATGACGAAGGTGATCGCCAGGGTGAGGAGGGCGAACAGCTCGCCGCGCACGCCCTTGACCCGGAAAACGATCGCCCCGAGGGTCACGCCGAGCAGCGCCGCCACCGCCGCCGCGACCGGCAGCGTCCAGACAAACGGCCATTCGTAGCGCGCCAGCAGCGTGGTCGTGGTGTAGAGCCCGGCGCCGAAGAAGGCGCCGTGGCCGAACGAGAAGTAGCCGGTGTAGCCGGACAGGATGTTCCACGAGGTCGCGAGCACGATCCAGTGCAGCATCAGGTAGAGGAGCGAGTCGTAGAACGCGGGCAGACCGAGCTGCGGCACGAAGGCGAGCGCCGCCGCGGCGGCGACGATGACGAGCGGCGTGCGCTTCACGCCGTTTCCCGACATCTGCCGGTCACGCCGCGCGCCCCGGCCGCAGCACCAGGATCACGATCAGCAGCGTGAACGAGACGATCGGCGCCCACGAAGGCGCCGTCACCGCCATCGTCACCGCCTCGCTGACGCCGATCACCGTGCCGGCGATCAGCGGCCCGAGCGCGCGTCCCAGGCCGCCGAGCATGACCGCCGCGAACACGACCCCGACCCAGGCGTAGATCTGCGACGGTGCGAGGGTGAAGCTGAGCGCGAGGCAAACCCCGGCGACGCCGGCGAGCGCGGAGCAGAGGCCGGCGAGCAGGAGGCCGTTCCTCTTCTCGTCGACGCCGAAGGCGGCCGCGACCGCCGGGTCTTCGGCGGCGGCGCGCATCGCCTTGCCGAGGTCGGTGTAGCGCAGCACCGCCCAGACGGCGAAGGAGATGCCGACCGCGAGCAGCAGCGTGATCACCTCGGGCAGCGGGAAGTAGAGGCCCCCGATCTTCCATTTCACGTTGCCGTAGGCCGACTCGAGCTTGCGGAAGTCGGCGGTCCAGATCGACTGGATCAGCGCCTCGAGGATGCCGGTGAGGCCGAAGGTGAGGAGCAGCGAATTGAACGGCGTCACCGCAAAGCGCGCCATCACCCAGTGCAGGCCGGCGCCGATGGCGAACAGCAGCGGCACGATCAGGACGAGACTCAGCAGCGGGTCGACGTGCGCGAGCGAGAGCTGGTAGCAGAGATAGGCGGCGAGGAAGGCGAGCCCGAAGTGGGCGAGGTTGATCAGCCTGAGCAGGCCCCAGCTCAGGCTGAGGCCCAGCCCGAGCAGGCCATAGAGCGCGCCGACGAAGATGCCCGAGAGAACGCTCTGCGCGAGCAGCGACGCGCTCGGCAGCGAGAAGCCCGGCATGCGGCGTGCGGCGCCTCAGTTGGCGAGCAGCTTCGCGCCGCCGGCCGTCATTTCCTTCGGCCAGACCACGACCCACTTGCCGTTCTGCACCTGCTTGATCCGCATCAGGTCGTCGCCGAAGTTGCCGAGCCCGTCGAAGCGGAGCTTGCCCTGGATGGTGTCGACCCGGTTGGCCTTGAGGAAGGCGCCGATCTTCTGGTCGTCGAGGCTCTTGGTCGCATTGACGCCGGCCTCGAGGATCTGCCAGGCGGTCCACGAGGCCGCGGCCTGGGTCTCGACCGAGGTGTCGGCGAGGCCCGCCTTGGTCGCCCGCTCCCTGTAGAGGCGCACGAACTCGGCGCCGCCGGGGTTGGAGAGGAACGGCTGCTGATCCTCGAAGATGGTCACCGAGAGCGCGTTCTTCGCCTCCGGCAGCGCCACCAGCGGGCCCGGCGCGGGGTACATGTAGAAGTGCTGCGGCGGCTCGTAGTCGATCTTCTTC
>DATCGH010000535.1:0-3680 GCA_036509055.1 Caldimonas sp. | reverse complement strand
GCCGCCTTCAGGTGCGCCGCCGGCGGCCGGTTCCCGTCCGGACCTTCGACAGGAGGCGCCGCCCTGGGCGACCTCAGTCGGCGGCCGGCTCCAACGGGGCGCGAATCATGCCGGCGGCGACGGTGCGATCCGAGCTCGTCTCGACCAGCGTGAAGGTCCCGCCGTCGCGGACCGTGACGTCGGCGTCGAGCGGCTGCTGCGTCTCGATCGCGACCTGGGCGATGCCGTTCAGCGGCAAGGTTGCCTCGCCGAGCACGGGATCGCGCCACCGCTTCGCGCCGGGCTCGAAGACCCGCTCCAGCCCCTTGATGCGAGCAAGGACGGTGCGCGTGCCGTGGCGTAGCCAGAAACGGTCGCCGGGTCGCGACGGGCTGTCGGCCAGCCAGGCGAGATCGGCGACGAAATGGCTGCTCGGGCGGGGCGGCGAGCTGGACGCAGCAACGAAGTCGGCGTCGTTGGGGACGAGCCGCGCGCTCATCGCGCCGCTGCCGTCTCGACCACGATCTTCGGCAGGTGCAGCCCGCACTCCTTGGCCGTGCCGCGCTCCCACCACCAGCGGCCGGCGCGCGGGTCCTCCCCGGGCCGCACTGCGCGGGTGCAGGGCTCGCAGCCGATCGACGGATAGCCGCGGGCATGCAGGGCGTTGACCGGCACGTCGTGGCGCTCGATGTAGCCGCGCAGGTCTTCGTCGGACCAGTAGGCGAGCGGGTTGTGCTTGGCGATGCCGCGGTCGGGGTCGGTCTCTTCGAGCGGCAGCCCGGCCCGCTCCGGCCCTTGCGCTCGGCGCTGGCCGGTGAGCCAGGCATCGCGGCCTTCGAGCGCGCGGCCGAGCGGCTCGACCTTGCGGATGCCGCAGCAGAGATGACGCTCGGCGACGCCGTCGTAGAAGCCGTTCAGACCGTGCTGGCGAACGAAGGCCGAGACCTGCGCCTCGAGCGGCCGGAAGACCTCGATGGTCCGGCCGTAGCGGGCCCGGGCCGTCTCGAGCAACTCGAGGGTCTCGGCATGGAGGCGGCCGGTGTCGATGATGAAGACGTCGATCGCCGCGCCGGTGCGGGCGATCGCGTCGAGCAGCACCATGTCCTCGGCGCCCAGGCTCGAGGCAAGCGCCGGACGGTCATGGCTGGCGCCGATTCGGTGCAGGCGGCGGAACAGCTCGCTTTCGATGAGCACGGCAGGGTCGGGGAGAGTTTCCATGGCGCCGGACTCTAGGCAGGAGGATCGGCGACGACAACGAATTGCTTTTCATGCCCATAGACGATCCGGTAGGAAGACGGCGCCCACCCTGCTTTCAGTCAGAAGCTCATGCCCATATGCATCCCCTGAATCGGTAGTTCCGAACGGCCCGGGTGTTGCATACGCTCGCGTCCTCATTCAACGGCCGGAGGTTCCCCATGCCCGATCTCGCCCGGCGCTTCGCCGTCATTGCCCTGCCGATCCTGGCCTGGGCCGGCGCGGCGATTGCCAAGGACGTGACCATCCTCAACGTCTCCTACGACCCGACCCGCGAGCTCTACCAGGAATACAACGCTGCCTTCGCGAAGTACTGGAAGGCCAAGACCGGCGACACGCTCTCGGTCAAGTCCTCGCACGGCGGCTCGGGCAAGCAGGCGCGCTCGGTGATCGACGGGCTCGAGGCCGACGTGGTGACCCTCGCGCTCGCCTACGACATCGACGAGATCGCCGAGCGGGCCAAGCTGCTGCCGGTCGACTGGCAGAAGCGCCTGCCGCACAACAGCACGCCCTACTCCTCGACCTACATCTTCCTGGTGAGGAAGGGCAACCCCAAGGGCATCCGCAACTGGGACGACCTCGTCAAGCCCGGCGTCTCGGTCGTCACCGCCAACCCCAAGACCTCGGGCGGTGCGCGCTGGGGCTACCTCGCGGCCTACGGCTTCGCCCTCAAGCAGCCCGGCGGCAACGACGCCAAGGCCAAGGACTTCGTCTCCAAGCTGTTCGCCAACGTGCCGGTGCTCGACTCGGGCGCCCGCGGCTCGACCGTCACCTTCGCCGAGCGCGGCGTCGGCGACGTGCTGCTCGCCTGGGAGAACGAGGCCTACCTGTCGCTGAAGGAATTCGGCGCCGACAAGTTCGAGATCGTCTACCCGCCCATCTCGATCCTCGCCGAGCCGCCGGTCGCGGTGGTCGAGAAAACGGCCGACCGGCACGGCACGCGCGCCCTCGCCCAGGCCTATCTCGAGTACCTCTACACGCCCGAGGGCCAGGAGATCGCGGCGAAGAACTTCTACCGGCCGATCGATCCGAAGGTGGCCGAGAAGTACGCGAAGCAGTTCCCGAAGACCAACCTGTTCACCATCGACGAGCTGTTCGGCGGCTGGGCCAAGGCGCAGAAGACGCACTTCGCCGACGGCGGCGTGTTCGACCAGATCTACAGCCGCAAGTAAGCCCCAGTCGCGGTGCCGCGGCGCGCCCCCGGCCGTCGGGGCGCGCCGGTCTTCCCGCGCCAGGAAAGGCACACTTGCGGGCATGACCTGGTCGATCCTGGGGCGCGACGACGAAGGCCGGCTCGGCGTCGCCGTCGCCAGCCGGTTCTTCGCCGTCGGCGCCCTCTGCCCGCACACCCGGCGGGGCGTCGGCGCCGTCTCCAGCCAGGCCCTGCTCAATCCGCTCTACGGTCCGGCCGCGCTCGACCTGCTCGCCGAAGGCCGGTCGCCCTTCGACGTCGCCCGGGCCCTGACCGATGCCGACCCCGGCCGCGATCAGCGCCAGCTGCACCTCCTGCCGGCACGCGGCCAGCCGGTCGCCTTCACCGGCGAGCGCTGCGTCGAATGGTGCGGCCATCTCCTCGACGACGACTTCAGCGTGGCCGGAAACATGCTTGCCGGGCCCGAGGTGATCGAGGCCAGCGCCGTCGCCTACCGTGACGCCCGGGCCTTGCCGCTCGCCGAGCGGCTGCTCGCCGCCCTCGCGGCGGGCGAGGCGGCCGGCGGCGACAAGCGCGGCAAGCAGGCGGCGGCGCTCGTCATCCACGGCGACGAGGACCGGCGCGAGCTCGACATTCGGGTCGACGACCACGCCGAGCCGGTGGCGGAGCTGCGCCGGCTCTACGAGGTCAGCCTGGAACGCTTCCAGCCCTTCGTCGCCTGCCTGCCCGGCCGCCACGACGCCGCCGGCCTGATCGACCGCGACGAGATCGAGGCGCGCATCGCCGCCTTCCATGCCGGGCGAGCCCTGAGGCGCGCCTGAGCCGGACGGCCCATCATCCATCCATCGCCACTCCGCATCGGGAGCCCTCCATGCCACGTCGCCTCCGTTTCCTCGCTCCGGCGCTGCTGCTCGGTCTGCTGCCTCTTGCCGTTGCGGCGCAGACCACCCTGCGGATCGGCCTGGCCGAGGACCCCGACGTGCTCGATCCGACCCTGGCCCGCACCTTCGTCGGCCGGATCGTCTTCGCGGGCCTGTGCGACAAGCTGTTCGACATCGACGAGAAGCTGCAGATGGTGCCGCAGCTGGCCACCGGCTATGAATGGTCGGCCGACAGCAAGACGCTGACGCTGAAGATCCGCCCGGGCGTCACCTTCCACGACGGCGAGAAGCTCGATGCCGCGGCGGTGAAGTTCAACATCGAGCGGCACAAGACGATGGCCGGCTCGAACCGGAGCGGCGAGCTGCGACCGGTGGCGAGCGTCGACGTCGTCGACGCGACGACGGTCAAGCTC